>JAZSMM010000104.1:0-6208 GCA_045535895.1 Treponema sp. | reverse complement strand
GTTGTTTAATTCGGGGAAAGAACTTAAATCTATCTCATCCTCTGGCACGGGATTCAAGATGCTGTCCAACTCTGGAAAAACTGTCGCATCAATTTGAGAAGAAGTCATTTGTTCAGGAACATCATCCATCAAATCCAAAGGCTCAGAATCCTGAGTGAAATCTTCTTGTCTTTCATCAGGCAGTCCAAGAACAAAGTCGTCAGAATCATCTATGTCCGGAACATCCGGCAACACAAGTGGGACAGGAGTTTCTCCCCTTTCCTTGCGAATAGTGAGTTCGTTTCCTAAGTCTGCTACATCTTCGCTGAATTTCTTCAGCTGGCTTAATCCCGGCATTCAGTTAATTGTACTCCACAATGGCAGAAAATAACAAGTAGTTCAAGATTATAGTTTTTTCCTAATCTACTCATATATAATCGGCTTTTTACTTGCCGCCCTTTAGTTTTCTGACATTCAACCGATAAATATATTAAGATGAAGAAAATAGCCGTTTTATTGCTTATGTGCGTTGTTTTTTCCTTGAATGCACAGGACGCAGAACAAGACACTTACGCACGGGATATACTGATTTCAAAGATAGACAAAGTTGGCCTCCCTTACAACGAAGGCGATTTTTTGGTGTTCACAGCCGAAGACAAATTCAGGCACGTGGGAATTGCATTTGACTTTGAGGACTTCAAGACAATCCATTCTTTCCAACTGCTAAAAAAAACGGACATGGAAAATGAAGTAACCCAATCCCTGTATTTTTTTATAATCGAAGTGCCAAAATCCATTGACAGCGTGTCTTACAGACTTGTGATTGACGGGCTTTGGACTGTAGACCCAAACAATCCCAACAAAATTTATGACAAGGAGTCGAACATAGTCCTTTCAAAACTGGATATCCACAGAGAAAAAGAACCGGCGACTTCAATTCCGGCAAAGAATATGGTCAGGTTTGTTTATATGGGAAACCCCGGTCTACGGATTCGCCTTGGAGGAACTTTCACAAACTGGGATTCTTCCATATATATAATGCAAGAAACATCTCCGGGTTTTTACGAGTTGGAAATCCCTTTGCCCAAAGGAACGTATTACTACGCATACTATGAAGGCAT
The DNA here is from genome assembly GCA_045535895.1 of Treponema sp. Lineage (GTDB taxonomy): Bacteria > Spirochaetota > Spirochaetia > Treponematales > Treponemataceae > Treponema_F. Next base: position 5,108 of record JAZSMM010000104.1, on the reverse strand, counting down.
AACATCCTTTGTGGACAAGACAAATCCTGAAAGAGCATATACAAAAGACGGAAAAGTCGCTTCCATAATAACGGTGGAATAAGGCAAAATGTCGCTCAATTGCAAGGAAATAAGCGCCGTATTGGAAGAACTGAACCTGAAAGGTTCTTTCATACAGCAGATTGTCCAGCCGACTTACGACAGCCTAGCGCTGCATACTTACAACGGTGAAAGCAAGACTGTATTGATTTGCCTTGCAGGTGGTGCATGCCGAATCCACGCCACAAGAAAATCCGTTCCAAAGAATGACAAACCCTTGCGTTTCATGGAGTTTTTGCGTTCGCGCATAAAAGGTTCACGCATAGAGCAAGTATTCCAGATAGGCAACGAACGAATAGTCCAAATGAAACTGAGCCATTGCGGCGAGGAATTTTTTTTATACACAAGGCTTTGGAGCGGAGCCGCAAACATAATCCTCACAGACACACAAAACAACATATTGGATTCCTTTTACCGCAGGCCGGGAAAAGGAGAGGTTTGCGGAGGTAAATTTGTTCCGCCTCAAGCAGATGCAAAAAAAACGGAAGACGACAAATGGACGGTCCGTAGCTTTTGCGAACTAGACGGTGCGGAAAACCTGACACTGAACGAAAAGATTGACTTGTGGTACGGGGAACACGAGGGGCAACTTTCACGGGATGCACTGTTGGAACAAGCAGAACGGTTTTATACCAGCCGCCACACCCGCATGGAAAACGCACTGCAACGGCTAGAAAAAAAACGACAGGATTTTCTGCAGGCGGAAAAATGGAGGCACTACGGCGACTTGATTTTGTCCTACGGGCATTTGGTTGACGGAAACAGCGACTACCTGGACTGCCAAGACTATGAAACGGAAACAACTGTAAGCATAAAAATCAACCCCCAAAAATCAGCACAAGAAAATGCGGCAGAATACTACTCCACGTATAAAAAGGCTGTCTCTGGTCTGGAAGAACTTGAACACGATATTTCCAAAGCAAAAAGGGACTTGCTGGACTTGGAGGCAACGTATGAAAATTTGTGCAAGGAACCCAATCCCATAAAGTTGCAGCAGCTTTTACGAAAGCAAACAAAACCCAAACAACAAATAGAAAAAAAACGTCCCGGAATAAGCTATGAAATCGACGGTTGGACTATATTCGCAGGACGGACAGCCAATGAAAACGACGAACTTTTGCGCAGACATGTAAAAGGTCAAGACATGTGGCTTCATGCAAGGGATTATGCCGGCGGTTATGTGTTCATAAAAAATCGCCCCGGGAAAACCGTTCCGTTGGAGATATTGTTGTACGCAGGAAACCTTGCGGTTTACCATTCAAAGGCACGAAAAGCAGGCAAGGCAGACTTGTATTACACCCAGGTCAAGTACCTTCGCAGGGCAAAAAACGGGCCGAAAGGCCTTGTCATCCCGACACAGGAAAAGAACCTTTTTGTCGAGCTTGACAAAAACAGGTTGAAACGACTGGAAGAATGTATTACAAGCTAGACCTTGGTTGACTCAAAAGCATTCCCTTTGACATTCATTCCCAATAGAATTAATATTACAGGAACAATCCAAAAAAGGGGAAGATTATGTCTTTTTCAAAAGAAACAAGTGCGCTTTTCACAGATTTTTACGAACTTACAATGGCACAAGGCTATTGGAAGGAAAACATGAACAGCCCGGCTGTATTCGACATGTTCTTTAGGCGGCAGCCGTTCAACGGCGGGTTTTCCGTGTTTGCCGGGCTAGACACCTTGGTGAAAGCCTTGCTTGGGTTTTCTTTTGGGCAAGGAGACATTGACTATCTTGCGGAACAAAAAATTTTTGAAAAAGGTTTTCTGGATTACTTGAAGGACTTCAAATTTTCCGGGGATTTATACGCCATGGACGAAGGTTCTGTTATTTTCCCAAACGAACCTGTGATTAGAATCCATGCAAGTTTGATTGAAGCCCAAATAATAGAAGGGCTTGTCCTAAACCATATAAATTTTCAAAGCCTAATTGCAACCAAGACAGCCAGGGTTTGGTTGGCTTCCGGCAAGGGTCACATAATGGAATTTGGATTGAGAAGGGCGCAAGGACTTAACGGAGCCATGAGTGCATCCAGGGCGGCCTACATAGGAGGGGCGGCAGGAACAAGCAACACTTTGGCGGGCAAACTTTACGGAATCCCAGTGCAAGGCACGATGGCACATTCATGGATTATGTCTTTTCCCTCCGAACTAGAAGCCTTCAAAGCCTACGGGAATTTGTATCCTGAAAAATCCATTTTTTTGATAGACACTTACGACACTTTGAATTCAGGAATAAAGAATGCGGTAGAAGCAGGAAAAGCGCTTGTACAAAGGGGATACAATTTTGGAGTAAGGTTGGATTCAGGCGACATACAATACCTTTCAACTCAAGTGAGAAAATACCTGGACAACGCCGGTTTTCCGCAGGCAAAAATTTCTGTGTCCAATGAACTTACAGAAGAAATAATAGAAGCACTTGTCCAAAGAAACGCACCAATAGACAGCTGGGGAGTAGGAACACATATGGTGACAGGCGGAGCGGATTCCTCTTTTACAGGAGTATACAAACTGGCGGCCCGGTACAACCCGACGGACGGCAGCATGATTCCTACAATGAAATTTTCCGACAATCCCGAAAAAACCACAAATCCGGGAATAAAAAACGTGTGGAGGTTATACGACCAAGACGGAATGGCACGTGCGGACATACTGGCTTTGGAGGACGAGCAAATATTGCCAGGAAAAACTTGTCGGTATTATCATCCTTCCGTCGATTACCGTCAGTTCGCTTTTTCTGCCGCAAAAGTAGAGCCGTTACTGAAAAAACGACTTTCCAAAGGACAGCTAATTCAGGAAGACATTTCGGAATCCCTAGCCATACAAAATGCCAGGGACATAATGCAACGGCAACTAGAAACTTTGGATTCCACTTACAAAAGGATTTTAAACCCGCATGTATACAAAGTTTCAATCACAGAAAACTTGAAATCGCTTAAACTAAAATTCATAGAGGCAAGAATAAAATAAAGTTGGAACAAGGAATCCTATGAGTATTTTTTGGAACATAATAACAGTGTTGAACGGAATGTGCATTTTGTTCATCGTGTTTTTTGAGAGAAAAGAAGACTCTCGCCGCATGGCGTGGCTTTTGGCTCTTGTGTTTTTGCCAGGAATAGGAATAGTGTTGTACTTTCTTCTTAGCGGACACTTTTTTACACACAGACGGCAACTTTCAAGAATAAACCAACACATTGCCAAAATCAACGAACCCATAATAAAAGACCAACTTTCGTTTTTTGCCAAAGAAGCTCGCTCAACAAAAGACCACAAAATACAAGACAACCTGCGTTTGGTGACAATGAACCTTTCGCAAAACAAAAGCCCTGTAACATCAACTGATTCAATAAAAACATACACATGGGGACAAGATTTTTTTGTAGACTTAAAGAAAGATTTGGAATTGGCAACGGAAAGCATCTACATCGAGTCTTTTATTTTCCATAAGGACGAAATCGGTTGCCAGATAATGGACATTTTGTGCAAAAAGGCAAGCCAAGGAATAGATGTAAAGTTGCTTTACGACGACATGGGTTCCATCCGCACCCCGTCTAGTTTTTTTGAAAAACTGGACAAAGCAGGGGGAACTTCCCTTGCGTTCTCTCCGTTGCGATGGCGACTTCCACTTTCCATAAATTTTAGGAACCACAGAAAAAACATAGTAATCGACGGAAAAACAGGCTACATGGGCGGCATGAACATAGGCGACGAATACGCCAACAACAGCAAGAACAAACGCAAACCTTTGTGGCGTGACACCCATGTGCGAATAACAGGAAGTTCCGTCCTTTCCATGCAGGCCATTTTTATGACGGATTGGTTCACAACCCCTGCATGGAAAACACGTTTAAGGAAATTGGAAGACATAACCAAATATTTCCCTCCTGCGGTGTTCAGCGGGTTGCAAGAAAAAATAACATCAGTTTCACATGTGAACGTGAATAAAGACATTTTCACCTCGGAAAACATACCCACACAGATTTTGACCGCAGGACCGGACGACATACACAAAACCGAAATAGAAGATGCGCTCGTCCGCATGATAATGAGCGCAGAAAACTATGTTTACATACAAACCCCGTATTTCACGCCCAACCCGCAGTTCATAAACGCAATAAAAATAGCCGCAAGTTCCGGGGTAGATGTCCGGATCATGGTTCCAGAGAAATGGGATAAATCCTATGTTAGAGCCGCCTCTTATGAATTCATACGAGAGATGATGGACTACGGAATAGGATTCTACCATTACAACGGGTTCATACATTCAAAAACATTGGTGATGGACGACAGAGTTGCAACGATAGGTTCAACGAACATAGACACAAGAAGTTTTGAGCTGCACTTTGAAATGAACGGTATTTTCTACGACAACAATTTTGCCGTTAAAAACAAGAACATTTTTATAGAAGACATGAAAAACTGCCGGCTTGCAACAAAGGAATGGTTTGACAGACAGTTTATACTTCGTAGAGCGATATGGATTTTCTGCAAATTGTTTTCCGCCTTGATGTAAAAGCAAACCAATTATCACAAATTTTAAATAGCAGCAAGAAAACGGTTTTCAAGGCCACGACATATAAAAAAAGGTCGCCGCCTTTAAAAGACAACGACCTTTTCATGTGCAAAACAGTGAATTACACTTTCTTGGTGACATACCCACTTCTAAGGCAACGTGTACACATTTTGACCGTCATGGTTGTTCCACCAATCTCTGTCTTTACTGCGACGATATTCGGCTTCCAGACACGGTGCGTATGGTTGTATGATTTACTCACTTTATTACCGCTCAGAGAACCTTTTCCGCAAATTTCACATCTTCTTGACATAACAAACCTGCCTATAAAATATCTGGAAAAACATACTAGCAGAAAACACCAACTATGTCAAAGGGTTGTTCCCATGTAATTTTCCAGTCGCTTTTTTATGTAGGCGACGCTTTGGATGTATTCTTCGTCAGTTGTCAGGTGTTCAATTATCATTGGCATTTGTGGATTTTGTTTGTCGGCAAGTTCTACCAATTTTTCTATGTCCAA
>JAZSMM010000262.1:0-6396 GCA_045535895.1 Treponema sp. | reverse complement strand
TTCTAAGGGGAAAACTAGGCTACCAAGGACTTGTCATAACAGACGACATGATGATGAACGGTGCGACCATATGGGCAGGGAGTCTTTCTACTGCGTTCAGGTTGGCAATAGAAGCCGGAAACGACATAATCATTTCATCCACAACCGCAAATTTAAACGAAGCATTGTGGACATCGAATCTATCTTTAATGAAGACATCCGCTGAATTCCGGGAATGTGTAGCCAAAGCCGCAAGGCGTGTTATTTTTTCAAAATTGAACTATTTCAAAGGCGACAATGCCGTTCCCATGTATCCTGACTTGCAAAAAATAGATTCACTCATACCCGACCCTGAAGGACAAGAATTCTTCTTGTCCCAAGCCTGCCGTTCAATAACCCTGTACAAAGGCGAGCAGATTCCATACAAGCCTGATGAGAACGAAAGAATCCTTCTGGCGGGGCAAAGGCAGTTTCCAGAATTTTTTTCTGAAGGAAGGAAGCGTTACCCGCAGGCAAAGTCCCTTCAGTTCAACTACTCCATGGGCCCAAACGAAACGGAATGGATGTCCAATTATATCGAAGAACTGATTCCAAGTTACGACACAGTGATATTCTGCGTGGCAGACGATGCGAGTGCAGCTCTTGCCGCAAAGCTCAGGAACAAAGGAGTCAAAACAATCGTCGTGTCTGTACTTTCGCCCATTCCGGCAATGCGTCTGGCCAGTTGGGTAGATGCGGTGCTAATGGCATACAGCTACTCGCCATACTCTTTTGCAGCTGTTTTCGGGGCTTTGGCAGGAGAATTCAAAATCCGTGGAACATTCCCCTTGGCGGAGGAATAAATGTCTTCGCCCAAACCAGATAAAAACCTTTTCCTAATCGCAGCAAGCAAGGTTGAACACCAAGTCCTTAAAAGTTTCCTTGAGTACGGCCAACATGGCTGCGTACAGTTATGTGAAAGAATACAATCAGCCCGTCAAACCAACTGGCAAAACGAAAAGGGAACATATACCTGCATAATAGACAGTTCAAGTTCGTCGTTGCATGGAATTGTGTTTGCTTCCAATACCGGCCTTGTCCTGCATTGTCTTTCAAAAAAACTTTGCACGCAATTGAAAGACGAAGCCATATGTCTTTTGGCGGATTTTATGAAAAACCGCAGCCTTTATTGTATAAGCGGAACAAGCGACGGAACTTCCATAATCAGGCAAGCCGTAAAAACAAGTGGTTCGTTTCCTTTGCCGGTGACTTGCAGGAAATACATATTGATGAAATTTGACAAGACAAGCCCGGAACAAAAGGCAAATGCAATTCCTGTAGTTTCATGCAACGAATCCCACTTGGAAGAACTCTATCCGCTACAAAGTCAATACGACCAAGTGGAAGTCATTCCGCCAAACCAGCAATTTTGCCAACAACTTTGCAAAAAAAATCTTTTGCGCACTCTGATTCAAAACAGAGTTTATGCCATCCAAGGCAAAAACTGTTTTGAAGCCAAGGCTAGCATAAACGCCCTCACGGACAAATACTGCCAAATTGGAGGTGTTTTCACAAAAACAGACTGCAGGGGCAAGGGCCACGCCGCAAGGCTTGTGCGCTTTATTGCATTGAACGCAACCCAACAGGGAAAAGAAACCGTTCTTTTTGTGCGAGTGCAAAACAATCCTGCCATACAAGCATACAAAAATGCAGGGTTCAAACCTATAGGCACATATGAGATAGACTACTATTAAAACACGTCGATGAAATTAGACAACATTGCTCACAATGTCTTCCGTCCATGTTTCCAAAAAGTTTTCAAAGGCAGGAACAGGAAGCGGTCGTGAATAAATGAAACCTTGGATTATGTCGCAGTCAATTCCTTGTAGGAAATGCGCCTGGGATGAGGTTTCTATACCTTCCGCCACAACTTTCATGTCCAATTTTTTTGCCAATGAAATAACAGAAGTTATGACCTGCTTGTTGCGTATCTTTTGGTGGGAATCAATCTTGAAAAAGGTCTTGTCCAACTTCAAGACATCTGCGGGGATGTCGCTCAAAGCATTCAAAGAGGAATAACCGCTTCCAAAATCGTCAATGGAACAGGTAAAACCGGCTTCATGTATTTTGTTTATGAATTTCTCCATGAATTCCAATTGTTCAAACGCCATGGATTCGGTTATTTCAAATTCCAAAAGAGAAGCCGGAACATCGTATTGTTCTCTTATCGCTATGAAATCCTGCATGAAATCCTGATTGTAAAGATGGGCTCTGCTTAAATTCACGGAAATGTGAACCGGATCTTGCCCAGCATCAATTCTCTCACGCAAAAACTCGCATGCCTGCTCAAACACGTTCAAGTCAATCTGCACAATAAAGCCGTTGCGTTCAAACATGGGAATGAAAGAGTCCGGCCTAATCGTTCCATATATGGGGGACTCCCAACGGACAAGAGCCTCTGCACCGGCAACCTTGCCTGTCTGGATGTTAATCTTTGGCTGAAGGTACATCTTGAATTCACGGTTTTGGAGCGACTGTTCCATCATGTTTTCAAATTCTCGTTCCTTGGTCTGTCGTAAAAGCACGGCCTCGTCAAACACTCCGTAGGCAAACAAATTCGTGGTCTGCTGTTCCTTGGCCATCTTGCGCGCAATGTTGCTTCTGTCACGAATGGCCATAAAACTCAGCATGCCGTTTGGGATGGTATAAAACCCAGCCTTGATTTTCAGGAAATACTTATTGCGTTTATTGTCATTAAAGCTGTTCAAATCTTCGGTGAAATCCTTGAGTTTTTTCTCCATCTCCTCCACAGATCTTGTACGCACCACCAGATTGAATATGTCCGCATCCACACGGCACATAAGTTCACCCTTCTCTACGTACTTTTTCAACACATTGTACATATGCATAAGGGTGGCGTTGCCGCCGCCACCGCCGTTTATGTCGTTTATCAGTTTGAAACTGTGTATGTCCAATGAAACAAAAGTATATGTGTTGGGTTCAGCATTCTGTATCAACTCACGGGCCAGTTTTTCAAATTTCGTGTAGCTCATTCCACCTGTAACCGGGTCTGTGTACAAAGCCATCTCCAACGAATTTTTGTACTGCCCGGTTCTATTTATGATGGACATAATCATAACCCCAAAGGTTACCATTACAAGCATACCAATTACACCAAACAGAATGGCATGCTTGTTGTGCTGATCCATTACAAGATTAAGAGGAACGCTAGAAAGCAAATACCAGTTATCTATTTCAAAAGGCATATAATGCATCAAGGTTCTTTCACCGCCTTTTGAACAAAACACCGTGCCTTTCTGTTTGGATTTAAAATCCTCTTGAATTTCCTGCAACGTTTTTCCAAACAAATTGTTGCCTTCCATTTCCAAAAATTCAAACAAATTGTCGAATGTTTTTGTATTCTGGGCATTGGAAAAACCTGTCACTACATCGCCTGTGGAATTGACAACATAAATGCTTCCGTTGCCGTCGAAAGTGTCCATAAAAGCATATTCCGTAAATCTTTCTGGAAAGCAACTTCCAACCAACACGGCTTTTGTCTTTCCGTCCTTTATCACGGGAACTCCGTACAAAATTGCGGCGGCATTCGTCACGGGGGAATTTTTTGTATACGCAATGTAAGAATTTCCTTGGAAGGCTTTTTGCAAAGTGCCGGACATCTTCAAATCAAGTTCTTTGTCAACGGAAGTGTAGTAAGTCAAGTCCGGGTTTATCCAAGTGAAATCGGCAAAAAGGTTATATTTATCGTTTTTAATCATAAGATGAACAAAATCTTCAGGGGAGACGGTTTCAGTTGCAAGCGATGCCATTATGGACATTTCTTTCAGAGGTTCTTTTGTTCTCATTGCGACAGCCTGAGAAGCAACTTCAGACACGAATTCCAAGGTTTTTTCCGTGTCGTAAGTCAAAAGCATTCTATTTGAATAATAATACGAACCAATCAGCACAAGGAGAAAAACAGATAATGTTACAAGACAAATCAAAGATAAAGTCCGTATCTTACGTGTTTCAAAGGAAAACATATTGGTATATTGTATTCCATAAAAATGCCGTTGTAAAGTTGAAACTTTGAATTTTTTCGTAAGCCGCAAAAAAAATCCCTTCTTGTAAAAAACAGGAAGGGATTTTTTACATTTTAATAAAAGCCTATCAATAGGAATCCATTTTTGTCTTGTATCCGTCTTTCAAGGACTGCAAGTCACCTTTTGAAGACAGGTCGGCACCATAGTTGTGCTCGTATTTTATCAAAAGCCCCGGAACTTCATCCGTACAGAACCAGTTAAATGAAGTCAAGTCCTTGCTAGAACCATATTCATACACAGATTTTTTCGCCTTCCATGTTCCAGCGGGTACTTTCACAGTTTCTTCACCCTGAACAAAATCGCCAACGGTTTCCATGGTAAAGTTCATGCCCAAACTGCTGATTCCGCCAAGACCAAGTCCCATGAAAGACGAATCGTTTTCACTTGCAGAGGTTGGAGTTGGGAATACATATTCTTCTGTTTCACCATCTTCTTTGTAGCGGATTCTCTTTACACGCATTTGAGAATCCAAAAGACCTTCATATTCCAACTTTCCTTCTTCGTCGTCCATGCAGATATACCACCAGCTGTCCCCGTTGTCCAATTTTTTCAGTAAGGCAAGCTCCGTGGTCGTTTGCGTCTTTTCACTTTCGTCCGCATAACTTTGCAACCACACAACACCCTGCCCTTCTTTCAACGTGCTGTAATCAGGATAAAGTCCGCCAATACAGAACACTGTGGAGAAAACTTGTGCAAAGGCAGCCTGCATTGCACCGGCTTGCAAGGACTGAAAACTTCCCAAGCCCTTGTTTAAGTCGGCTTTGATGCCACCAAAGTCCGGCATATTGTCCAACCACACCCGTATTCCCAGTGTTATGGGAACAAAAGCCGCAAGGCCACCAGAGTCACCCAAGCCAAACCCTACGGAAGGAGTCGCTTGGACATAGCCTTCCAAAAAGCCGTCCAAGAAGAATGCATTCACTCCCACAGGAACACGACCTCCAACTTCAAAGGCAAACGGAGACAGAGCAATTCCACCGTAAGCACCAAGCCCGGCATAAAAGTTGAACCTTTCGCCTATCGGGAAATTCAACATCCACCAGTCCACAAAAAGATTAAAACTCCTGAAACTGTCGTAACCACCAAGACCAAATACAAAAGGGCTGTCTTGGGAAAGGCGTAGTGTCAATGCTGCATCACCAGAACCACCAAGGCCAACATCACCTCCACGCATTATGTTCACAGAAGCTCCTCCTTGTACACCGAACCCCAGCGAAAATACGCCTGTCACCGCCAAGAACAAACATAATACAAATGCAACAAGTTTTTTCATAATCTACCTCCTTAGAAAACAACTTGCTGAAATTATATTCGCCATACACCACCCAAACCACACCCGAATCGGGGGTAATTTTATTTTTTAGTTACAAAATCTACCAACCATGATACAATAAACGACATGGAGAAAATAAAAATAAAACCCTCTGCCCTAGTGTTTTTTTCCGCAGCTTTTACAATATGGCAAATGGGAATTGTGTACTTTTCAGGAACAAGTCTTTCGCTTTTTGGACGAGTTCCTGTGCAGACAGACCAACAAATAACCACGGGTTTAATTGCCACAGGATATTTGCTTTCCATGCTGGTAATGAGTTTGTTCCCCAGGCATATGGTGGTTATCGAAAGGTTCATGTTTTTTGTTGCAGTTGTTGCAACGGCAGGAACATTTTTGCCTGTCCCTTCACATACAATGTCCGCCTTTTTTTACGCCACAATTTTTTGTTGTGTCTTTTCCATTGGAGGACTTGCAAGTATTGCAACCCAACTTTTTTCGCTGGAAACCGCTTGGACAGACGGTATAATCGGCATAGCCTGTTCAGGAGTAGTGATTGCCTTGCTGCAAAACGACTTTGTTTGCTTTGATTTTACCGTGTTCATGGTTTTGTCTTTGGTCTTGATTTTAGGCTTGTTGATTTTCCATTTGAAGTTGCCAGCAAAAATAACTGTTGAATACGCTGCAAAAAAATCTTCGCAAATAAAGCCAATCATTCCCTACACAGGGCTTTTTCTTTTGATTCTATTCCCCACAATGTTGCTTTTGATGGCTTCTTCCATTGCAGAAACCATGACAAACGGCGTGAGCATAATGTACGGCTGTGCTGCGATATTCGCAGTTCTTCTCAACCTGATAAAAAAAACTCTTGGAGCACGTTCCATAAAAGTCTACAGCATATTTTTTATGCTTACACCATTGGGCTTTGTATGCACAATCTTACAAGGACATGTTCCTGCCATGGGTTTTGCGGCCTGCGTGTTCTTCGCTTTCTCGGTAGTGTTGTCAAGCATGTACCTTTTCTTTTTGGCAAGTGCGTTCAACTTGTATCCGTCCCGTTTTGTG
>JAZSMM010000139.1:0-8946 GCA_045535895.1 Treponema sp. | reverse complement strand
GTCCAAAACCTTAAGAGAAGAATCGTTGACCGCTGCCTGAGAAAGAAACGATTTTGTTTTTTTCAAGCCGGACAAAACAGAACCGGACAGTTCTCCGGAATTACCGCCGAAAAGCATCTGTGAAACAGATTCTATGTCAGAATAAATCTGCTCAAATTTTGAAAGTCTGTTTTCTTCCGTAGACAAATCATCGTCTTCATTGTCTTTGAGGCCGGCTTCCTCTATTTCCTTTACCGCAAAGGAAAGCAACTCAATTTTTCTGGCTCTGTCAGCGTAAGATGAATTCAATTCGTCAAGTTTTTTTCTTTTTTCCACAAGCTCTGCATATTTGGCCGTAAAACCCTCAACCTCGGTGGAAAGCCCTGCATATGCGTCAAGAAAGCGACGATGTTCCGACACACGCATTAGGGACTGATGTTCATGCTGCCCATGTATGTCCACAAGAAAAGAGGCAAATTCCGTAAGTTCACTGCGAGTTACAGGCGTGTCCTGAATCCATGCACCAGTCTTGCCTGTGTCACGAATAAATCTTCTAAGCAATACCCTTCCGTTGTCCGGCTCAAGCCCATGGTCTTCAAGCCAAGCCAAAGCACCTGCCTGATTGTCACCAACAAGAAAAGTTCCAGAAACCCTTGCCTCTTGGCAGCCAGTCCGTATAACGTCTGTTCCACCTTTTCCACCTAGTAAAAAAGACAAGGCTCCTATTAAAATCGATTTTCCGGCACCTGTTTCACCGCTAAAAACGGTAAAACCCTTGCCAAAATCCAAGGACACGGACTCAATTAAAGCAAAATTGGAAATTGTCACATCTTCAAGCAAGGGGACCTCCAGACCAATGCAACTTGGAACAAAGTGCACCGTAAAAATGAGACGAGTTGCAACCCACAAGCATAGCTTTGTCTTTTGACAAACTGAACTGGATTACATCTCCGTTATGCAAATCCAACGAAACCTGCCCGTCTGCACTAAGGACTATTCCTGATGCCCTGGTAGGCTGCACCACAGCTTGCAATACACCCTTCGGCGGAAGAACCAAAGGGCGATTAGACAAAGAGAACGGGGACACGGGGTTCAAAACAAGCACATCCACACAAGGATCTATTATGGGTCCACCTGCAGCGGCTGAATATGCGGTAGAACCAGTTGATGTAGCAACAATAATCCCGTCTGCACGAAACTTGCCAAATGTGCAGCCGTCAAAACTCAAGTCCAAGGAAATAAGGCGGGCGGCCTCCGAAGAAGAAACAACTACATCATTTAAAGCTGTTACCGTAAAAATTTTTTCCCCATCCCTATATGTGTCTGCCACAACCAAACTTCTTGAAGAATAACTTAATTTACCGGCAAGAAAATCGTCAAGCTTTTCTTTCCATTCATTCTTTTGAACGCTGGCAATAAAACCGAATTCCCCTAAATTGATTGGAAAAACAGGTATCCCCAAGGGAGCGCAACCTCTAGCAGCAAACAGAACAGTACCATCCCCTCCAAGTGTAACTACAAAATCAAATCCTGAAAATGGATTCTCTTCGCTTACACCTGAAAACAAAAACAAGGAGGTTTCAACACAGTAACCAGAAAGATAGTCGGCTATCATACTTGCCAAACAAGAAGAATCATCCTTAAAGGTGTTGCGAACGATAAGACATTTTTTCATATGTTCTCCGCATTATGTTCAGGGTAACGTACCAAGCACCTTCACAATGGAAGAGACCTGCGTACTTCCAAGTCTGGGATACAGAGGGAAAACGGCACAACGTAAAAGCAAAGACTTGGCATTGACGCAACCATCCAAGGAATCCTGTAAAAGACAAACGACAGAACCTTCGAATGCATTTTGAATTTCTATTCCTTTTTTAGCCGCATATTGGCGAACATCTTTGTATCCACTGTCAAGAACAACAGGAAAAGAACATACCGCCGATCTTCCGTTCATAATACGCGAGAACGTTTTATGCCTGCCAGACATCAACGCCTTTTGGAAAGCGGCAAAAAGTTCCTGCCTAACAGTTTCATTACGATTAAATTCTTTTAGCTGAACAAACGCCAGAGCACTGTTTATATCTGGAAGAACATCCGTAGAAGGTGCCATGTCTACAAGTCGCTTCAACACAATCCATTCTCGTCTGGAGGGAGCCATAAGGACAGCACCGCCGCCACAAGTGACCAAATCTCGTTCCTCCAAGCCCATTATTGCAAAAGTACCGTATGTCCCGGCTTTTTTTACAACCATCTCTCCTTGTTCTTGCGACGTTTCATAGAAAGCACCAACACTTTGCGAAACATCTTCCACAACAGGTATTCCAAGAGCCAGAACCGCCTCCATATCCGGCATGGAACCAAATGTCTCTGACAACAGGATAAGACGACCGCCATTTTTAATAGCATCCTCCATCTGTTCAACGACAACCAATGCGGAATCCACCGAAACATCGACAATCATCGGTTTATATCCCAAGTCAACAACGGCATGGTACTGCCATGCAGGGGCAAGGGCGGAAATAATTATTCCACATTCTTTGGGCAAATCCAAGGCTACCAAAACATATTTCAATGCAATGGAAGGGCTTCTAAGTGCGACGGCTCCATCCACACCAAAAAATTCCTTGACATATTGAACAAGCCGAAGATTCATGTCACCAGGACCGATTTTTTCGTCAACCATACACGTGAGAACTGCATCCATTTCCTTGCGACGAATTGTAGAACTATAAGTTTGAACCATAATTATTTTATATCAATTATTTTTTGGAGTTCCTTTGGATTGAACAGACGACGAATGTCCAAAATAATCAAATAACCTTGATCTTGTCTTACAACTCCATGAATATATTCGGTACCGATTCCGCTAAGCATCTGTGGCGGCGGCTTGATTTCTTCCCTGTTCACCGTTATAACACGAGCTATACGGTCTATTATTATTCCTATTTTAAGTCCGTCAATATTCAAGATTATAAATCCACCTTGAAAATCGTCATCATTCTCGTCTTCCGCCAACTCAATCTTTTTTAGTCTAAACCGCTTGTGCAAATTTATTATAGGGATAATCTCACTACGCAGATTGAAAATACCTTCCACATAATACGGAGCATTAGGAATTGGGCGTACAGTCTGGACCTTTACAATTTCTTTTACGTCCATTATATCAACACCGTACAACTCTTCACCCAACTGGAAAGTTACCAACTGAAACTGTGCATCACCAACAGCCATTCATTGCCTCCGTAAATACTTAGTACAGAATAGAATACACCGAAACCTTATTCACGGTCAAGTATTTTTCTAGCTTTGGTACGGTTTGCACTGGATTTTTCCGCATCGGCAATAAGAACGACTTCAGATTTGACAGAAGGAAATTTATTCTTTGCATAGATATCAAGCCCTGTACCAGAGGTTGCCGCATCCTTGGACTTTATATATTCCAAACAAATATCTGCAAACAAGGGATTCTCATTACTTGCAAAAACCTTGCCTAATGCATATCTAAGGGATTTTTTCTTATCGTCTGAAAGACTTTCTCTTGCAAGGGCCACCACGGCATTTATCGAGGATGTATTTCCTTTTTTAACAAGAACTTCACAAGCCTTTACCTTGGTCGTATCGCTTTGTTTCTTATCCTTCAACAAGTCAACCAAATATTCCTCACCTTCCGTGGAATCCAATTCACCCAATGCGGTAAAACAGGCATATCTAACCGAAGACTCCGGATCGTTTTTGGCACGATACAAGATATAGGAGCTGGCTTCTGTCAGTTTCATTTTTTGGATAGATGAAATTGCCTCAAGACGGACTTTATAGTGGGAATCCCTCACGGCTTCAGTTATAACAGCAATCGAATTTTTGTCATTCGGATAATTTGAAAGACCTTTTATCACAGAAACTCGAAAATTTGGGTCCGTACTTTCAAACAACTCCACAAGAATCGGCACCGACTCGGGTTTTCCCATTTGACCGATTGCCTCTGTGGCGTACATACGGACAAAAGAATTTCTATCTTCATCTTGGCAAATAGCAACCAACGCATCCCATGTTTCCACCGCTTTGATTTTTCCCAAAGCCTTCATCACGGACTGTTGCTGTACAGTGGTTAAATCTTCACGATCAAGGTATTCAGCAAGAAACAATGCGTCGTCGGGAGTCCCAAGAACTGCAATTGCAGAAAGCGCACTGTCAAAATATTCTGTGTTGTCATTTTCCAAAAGAGTCCTGGCGTAAACAGCGGCATCCTTTACGTCCAGTTCTGCGGCATAGTTGAAAAGCAAAGTCACGGTTGTCTTCTTTGTGTCAAACGGATCTTCAAGAACCTGCAACGCATAGTCAGAAAGCCTGTTGTCCTTTGCTTGGGTAAAATATGTTATTATCTTCTCCCGCAAACCTACATTGCGTGTGCGTTGGAACAAGTCAAAAGTTTCATCCAAATATAGGTACGTTTTTTCCTTCATAAAACCGTCCAACATCGAGGAAATCTCATCGTCAAGACCAAATTTTAGAATATTTATCTCTTTTTCACGTTCAGATTCCCTTGGCTCGCCTTTTGATTCTTTTGAATAAATTGGGTTTACCAAAAGCAGCATGCCAATTATAAAAAACAGGAAACCGATTCTTTTAGTTTTCTCTCTCATGTCTGCTCCTTTTTGCCAGAACAAAATCTGGCAAGAAAATTAGATTTGTATTCGGCAAAACAGTCGTTAGCTATGGCTTTGCGAATGTCTTCCATCATTTGATGAAGGAATGCAAGATTGTGATAAGTGGCAAGCATTGAACCCAATATCTCTTGCTCCTTGAAAAGATGGCGCAAATATGCCCTTGAATATTGTCGGCAAACTTTGCAGCCACATTCAGGATCTATGGGCAAAAAATCCTGCGCAAAACGTGCGTTTTTTATTGCAATGTTCCCGTCGTGTGTAAAATAAGAACCATTCCTCGCATTCCTTGTGGGAAGAACACAGTCAAACATGTCAATTCCGTTTTCCACAGCTTCCAGAATATATTCGGGAGTACCTATTCCCATGACATACCTGGGTTTGTTTTTGGGTAAAAGCTCTGCTGTATAAGAAAGCATATCGGAATAAACTTCAGCAGGTTCTCCAACAGAAAGTCCTCCTATGGCGATTCCTGGCAAATCAAGATCGGCTACAAAACCAGCAGATTGGCGGCGGAGACTTGGGAAAAAGTTACCCTGAACAATAGGGAAAAGTAATCCTTCATAACCGTCGTCTTTTGCCTTTTCCCATTCGCGTTTTGCCCGCACGGCCCAATCGGATGTTATGCGCAAAGCCTCTGCGGCTTGTTTCTCTGTAATTCCGTAGCCGGTACATACATCCAATTGCATTTGTATGTCACTATTAAAACAGCGTTGAATTTTAACTACAGATTCAGGACATAGAAAATGGGTAGAACCATCTATGTGACTTTGAAACTTGACCCCATCCGGTGTGATTTTTCTAAAAGGGGCAAGGGAAAAAACCTGAAATCCACCCGAATCTGTCAAAAAATTGCCTTGCCAACCAGAGAATCCGTGTAAACCACCTGCTTTTTCCATTGTATCTGAACCAGGACGTAAATACAGATGGTATGTGTTTGCAAGTATTATTTCAAATCCAATTTCGCCAAGGTCGTCTTTTGTCATTGCCTTGACAGTGGCGTGGGTTCCAACAGGCATAAAAACCGGAGTTCTAACAGTCCCATGTGGCAAAGTCAACAAACCTGTCCTTGCTCGGCTTGTCTTGTCTGAATGCAACTCTTTGAAAATGGAATCGTACATATAAACCTCTCATGTTCTTGCGAACTTCAAAAGAACACCACTAATAAACACAAACATAACGACAGGAAACCATGCACCCGCCAAAGGCGACAAATAACCGAATTTCGCCAACAGCATAGTCACCATCTGCGTAACATAGAAAAGAACGGCAGCCCCTATGCAAAGCACAAGACTGATAAGAAGCACATTCTTTCTTGTTTTGCCAGACAAACCCACCGACAAAAATACAACAATAAAGACAACGAAAGGAAACGAAAATTTCTTATAATATTCAGAAAGAGGTTCCGCAACGGGAAGTCCTGCCCTGCGCAAATGAGCTATGTATGCCCTTGCTTCCTGGACGCTAACTGTTTCAACGGAAACCGTATTGTTGCGAAAGGTTTCCGGCGGTTCGTTTAGCATTGCGACCAAATCTTGCGACACATCCGTCAAATCAAGGCTATGGTCATGTGGGGAATATTGCACGGCGTCGTCCAAAACCCAACTGTTTCCGGACCAAACAGCTTTGCCTGCTCTAATAATTGCATGCAACGAGGCGTCTTGATTTCTAAAAATAACGTACATGTTTTTTAAAGTTTGGTCGGCATTATCATAAAAATCAACTTTGTAAACTATTCTTCCTCCGTTTGCGATTACAACTATCCTGTCGTTGTCAAGAGACTCACCTGTGTTCAGCAACTTGTTTTGCAATGTTACTTTTTTTTCATATGTAGGAACTACTATCCTGTCTTCAAAAACAAACAGGCCGAAACTAAGCAGCAAAGAAAAAACCAGCAGAGGGAGAGTAAAGCGCAAAAGCGAAACCCCGGAGGCAAAAACTGCCGTGAGTTCGTTTTTGGCATAAAAATCGCTTAAAACATAGGAAACCGCAAAAAGAATTGACAAAGGCAAGGAAAAAGACAGAGTCTTGGGGATATAGAGAACCATCACATACATAATTTGGACAAAAGGAACCTGTTGAGATATAAAACTCCACAAATTCATTAGAAGGTCCACAAGGAGTAAAACCAAAGAGAAAAAACCCAAGGCTCCCAAAAAAATAGGAATAAATCGTCGGACAAGGTACAGGACAAATCTCATTTTTTCACCAACAAAAGATAAAAAATCAATCCGGCACCACCCACAACAATATTGGGCAGCCACATTGTCCAGAATCCACTTATCCCGGATCTAATTCCGAATGTCTGCCCCAGAATCATCGCAGCCCAATATGCAACACAAAGGAACAGCCCCACTATAAGTCCTATGGTCTGTCCATTGTGCTTGCCAAAAATTATAGCCAAAGGCATGGCAAGCATAGCAAAAAAAATAGAACCAAAAGGCAAAGAAAATTTCTTGTAATACTCAAGTTCGTACATATTCATCTGCCGTTTGGATAAAGTATTCTCCTCACGCATTTCTAAAATGAATTTCCTAAGATCGTAGGATGTCATTTCCCTTGGATTTGTAGACGAGGAGGAAGACAACACAGATGAAGTGAACACATTCATCCTTGTCCTGCCGGCGGACATAATATCATATTCTTTTACATCGGTTCTGTCAAAAAAAAGAACCACGGACGAATCCATGTCCAGTTGCATAAGTATCTCAGGCTCGGTTGAATTTATTATGTCGGATTTTCCCGCAATTATAATTCTTTGTTGTCCCTGTTCGTCCGTATCAAAAAAAAGCAAATCTGAGACAGTCGTTTTATCAACATCGCCGATGACTAGTATGGTTTCTTCTGTACGCTTGACAGAATTTGGTTCCAATTCTATGGAGGGATCAGACAGAAGGATGGAACGGTACAACTTGTTGTATGAAATAGTTCCCAGTGGCAGAAGGTAATCGTTCACAAAAAAAGACACAAAAGAAATGAACAAACCAAGCACAAGAACTGGCACGAGGATAACAGAAAACGACTGACCGGATGCACGCAGAACAAGAATTTCATTGTCAGTCATCATCCTTCCTAGGCACATCAAGAAACCAACAAGAGTTGCAAACGGGGCGGACTGGGCTATGATGAACGGCAGCGAATAGGAAATAAGGCGCACAACATCCAACAAAGGAACCCGTTTCTTTAGAACATCTTCCGCCATCAAAAGAATCTGGTTCACGAAAAACACCATAAAGAAAAACACAAAACAGATCAAAAAATAAAGTAAAAGTTCTTTGATCAGGTAAAACACAAGAACTCTATTCCGTAGATTTTTGGAAGAAAACTTTATCACTTCAAACTCCAGTGGAACCAAATCCGCCTGAACCACGTTCAGTACCGGGCAAAGAATCCACTTTATGAAACATAACTTGAACCACAGGAGCAACGACGAGTTGAGCGATTCTATCTCCGTCATGAATAACAAAAGGCTCATCGCCTAGGTTTATCAAAATAATTTTCACCTCTCCCCTGTAATCGCTGTCTATTGTACCAGGAGTATTCAAGCAGGTAACACCGTTTTTGACAGCGAGACCGGAACGAGGACGTACCTGAACCTCATAACCTGTGGGAATATGCAAGAAAAGTCCCGTAGGTATTGCCGCCCTGCAGCCCGGATTTAACACAACGTCTTCATTCAAGAAAGCGCATACATCCGCACCAGCTGCCCCAATTGTCTGATAACTGGGAAGGACCGCTCCATTTTGTATCGTACAATCTATCGTAACATTCAGGTTTTTGGTATCCATAGCAAACACTTTACACCAAAAAAAGTTAAGGCTCAAGTCATCTTAAATGGTAATCAATCGGTTTTTACAAATCGACAAGTTCTTTAAATATCGAAAAAGGCTGTCCTTCGTTGGAAGAACAGCCCCTTTTTGGAGATGGGGGGAGTTGAACCCCCGTCCAGACGTGGCAAACAAAAGCGTCTACAGGTTTAGCAATGCGAGGTGTTTGTCGGGAGCCGGTAGCAGCACTGCAAGCGTCGCCTCCTTATTCCGATGAAAGTCCCGTGCATATATCGGACACTATGCACAGCAAGTCCTGATTGGCGACAGAAATCCAGTTCGTTCAGAACGGCACAAACAGGTTTCCGTGTTCTCTAGCTTACGCTGCGAGAGCAAACTGACGATTGTTTTCGGCAGTTATAGTTTTTGTCTGTTTGGAGGACAGGCAACCTCACCTGCAACTCAAGCCCGCATACACACCTGTCGAAACCGGTGCATCCCCTTGGCGGAAAAATGCGTCCTTGTTTTATAGTGAATAT
>JAZSMM010000312.1:0-7574 GCA_045535895.1 Treponema sp. | reverse complement strand
CCCTGTCCTTGTAATCCAGAGACTCAAAGACAGGAACCGCAGAGGTCTTCATGCGACCCGCATTATATGACGACTTAAAATTGTCATATACTTCTGCCAAAGTACGATAGATGTCATCAAATGTAATCCCCGTCGCAGAAAAGAAACGTGCCATCACGCTGTTCTCTTCCCTAATGGAAGCAATAACAAAATGTTCCGTTCCAACGTATTCTCGTCTGACTGTACGGGATTCTATCGAAGCTGCATCAAACATTGTACGCACACGCCTAGAAACGGGCAAATCAGAAAAATCCATCTTCCCTTTTCGCTTGGCCAGACTTTGTTCCAATGCAAGCTGCAAAGTGAGGACATTTATTTTCAGCCTTTGTAACAATACATACCCAAGGCCTTCAGCATTTTTGAGCAATGCCAGCAAAATATGTTCCGGCAAAAGTTGTTCGCTACCACTTTTTTTACCTTCTTCCTGAGCTAAAAACGTGACTAGTTTTTGCGCCTTTGGAGATAATTTTTTAGCCATTTTTCTTTCCCTCGCAAAACGGTCTATACTTTATTTTCGGTTTCAAAATGTGAAAACCTTAAAATCCATGGAAAACCGCCTAAATAAAACATAATGCATGAAAATTTCAAAAGCAAATTTTTACATCCTCAACAGCCTCTTGCACAAGAAAAGAGCGCAGCCTTGGAATCATCAAATTCACGTCGTCTTTCACATCGTCTTCAAAAATGAAATTGCTGCTACGGCGCAGGAAATCAACACAAGAATTCCTGACTCTAAACATAAGGACATGCAAGTCTTGATAGGTTATCCCCGTCAGAAGGCCACAACCCAAGGCAAGCTGCAAAACGGAAATAATTTCAATTGCCTCGGAGCAATCCAAGAACCTGCTGTTTTTTGCAATAGAAAGCATGCGGCAGACAAGATGCTGAAGAACCGTTGGCTTTGTTGAATAAAACTCGTTACGGGCCTTGCGCTCGGTTGCACACAATTGGGAGATTGCCACAGTAAAATCGGTAATCAGTTCTTCTTCGTTCTCATAGAAAGCACTTCGTGCCGTGACCTGATAACAGGCACCCAACGCACCAAACGGGACAGAGATATTCCCCAGTGCAGGCGTAATGGTGCAATTCTGTTTGGCAAGAAGTTCCGCTGTTTCTTTAATCCTTCGTAGTTGCATCAAAGCAGGAACCATCACCCATGCGGACATCTTCATGCCGCTACCTGAATCTACCAGTTCCGATGTAAGAAAACCAAAATCATACGAGGCGGCAAACTGGATTTTTTTTTGCATTTCAAGGTCAAGTTCACTGCAAAGTTGCCACGCAGACCTTGGCTCATACCCTGAGGCAAAGGATGCCATGCGCACATGATCAATCGCATTTACAAGACAAGAAACCCTTCCATCCGTCCTTACAACAAGACCCAAATCCAAGTCGAAATTTTTTGTTGTCTCCAACCCTATCTGGTTTATGTTTCTTTGTGGAAGATCCTTTTCAGGGAGGATTCCTCTTTCCACAAGAAGCTGCCTGCCAACTGGCTCCAGCTGGGAAAGGGACACGCATTGGTATCTGTCTGAGTCCGCCATGACGGAAAACACGTCGAACACCAAAGACTGAACCCTCTGTGCGTCTTCTTTTCTGTTGGGAGAAGGAAAAGCGAAATTTGCAAGGTTTCGGGCAAGTCTTACCCTGGTGGAAAGAACGACATCATTTTCCGCACCTTCCTCTGAGTACCATGCGTTGTTGACGGAAAAAGTGTCGGGATGGCTACTCATTAAAACTTGTCCTTGTCAAAAAACTGCTCTCCGTCGAATACTGCGCATTTTTCCAAAGCCTTCAGCCTGTCCCTGTAAATGGCCGCCTTTTCATAGTCTTCGCTTGCAACGGACTGCTCCATTTTAGACTGGAGCAACATCCTGTCCGTCAGAACAGAACGGAAATTTGCCAGGCGTTCCGGCATGGAACCTGTATAAGTTTCTTTCATACCTTTTTCTTTTTTTACGGCTTTTAATTCCTCGGCAAATATTCCATAACACTCAGGACAACCAAATTTCAATGTCTTCTTTATGTCGGACAATCTGCGACCACAGACAGGACACATTTTGTCAAATTTTTTTGAAGCAGCCACATCCTCAAAAAGACCGGTCAACGACATTTCCAACCTGCCGTTTTTTGCGACAAGACCTCGTTCCGTAGCGCATTTCATGCATAAATGCAACTCATGCCTTACATTGTTGGAAACTTTTTGTATCACAACAATTGCATCTCGTTCACCACAAATATCACAAATCATTCTAAACCTTCCTTAGCGTGTCAATCGGTTTTTCCGCTCCTGCACGAATGCTAGGCAAAGCGGAAACCACAACAGACAGCACAAGGGTTACAACAGCAATAAAAAACAGCTCCCGCAAAGGAAGAACAACAGGTATTTTTTCCAAATAAAATTCAGGATCAAGCAAATGCACGGGAACAAATTCCGTCACCGTCTTGGAAAAAATCATTTTGACATTATACCAGAACCTTGCCAAAATGTTAACAAATCGTTCCATAAAAGATATTATGCCGTTTACGTTTATCGCACAAAGGATTCCCACAGGCATGCCCAGCAAAACACCGGCGGCACCCGTGCAAAACCCAGTAAAAAGAAACGATGCCACAACTCCACGTGATGTCGCGCCCATGCTTTTTAATATCGCTATCTCTCGCCTTCGTTCCATGGAAAGCATGACCAAGGCAGAAGACACATTTACAGAAGCCACCAAGACAATGAGGAACATTATGAAGATAAGCATAATTCGTGTGGAAGCAAAATTTTCGTATTGAGATGTGTTAAGTTCGTTCCACATGTAAAGACGACAACCCGCCGGAAGAATTTCTTCCACCGCATACGCCGTTTGCAAAAGAGAGTCGGAAAACGCATCTTCCGTTTGTATTCCCACGCACAAAGTTGAAACGGAAGACGCAAGCAGGTTGAACCCCGTGTCAAAGGTAATAAAAACCCACAGGGAATCCAGTTCTTGATAGCCACAAGAAACAATTCCTTCTACCTTGAAAGTGGATATCCTTGGAACGGGCTTTTTATTTGCACCCGTTTTGAACGTCACAAGCCTGATGGAATCCCCAACTTCAAGTTTCAAATTCTCCGCAATTTTTGTGCCTATCAAGGCGCTTTTTCCCTGCGGCAAAGAAAGGCTTCCTTCCTTCACTGTGAAAAGTTTTGCGAATGAAGAACCAGAAGAAAAAATGTCAGGAGGAACGGCACGCACAGTGGCACCAATCCTACCATAAGAACCTGCGGCAAGGGCAATTCCCTGACGTTCTGCATATGCCGCCGTAACGCCTTCCACACCAGCAATTTCCTGCGCCAAATCCAAAACAGCCTGCTCGGATTTTGAAGGCGAACTTCCCTTGCGCACAGAAACTTGCATATGGTAGCTGGAAAGCTCTATTATGCGAGAGGTAATGCCCTCTATCATGCCGTCAGAGACAGTGAGGACCACAACCAAAGGAACAAGGCTAAGGCCAATGCAAAACACCGCACCCAGCAAACTGCGTCCCGCACTGGTTCTCACCCCAGAACGAGGCTTAAGCATCCTGAACGCAAACAAAACGGAAGCCTTTAGATTCATTGCGAACGAACCTCCACCAATGTCCCATCGGAAATCGTGTACTGAACGTCCCCGTTGGAAGCCAAATCCCGGTCGTGTGTAACCAAAAGCAGAGTTTTTTTGTAGCGGTCCACCATGGAAAAAAGCAAATTCCCTATCAAAGCGGCGTTGGCGGGATCCAAATTCCCTGTAGGTTCGTCTGCAAGAACAAGGCTGGGTTCTTGAACCAAGGAACGTGCCACGGCAACCCGTTGGCGTTCACCTCCGGAAAGCTGGGAGGGCAGATGTGACAAGCGGTTTTCCAAACCCACATCACATAAAAGTTGCTTTGCCCTGTCCAAAGCCTGCTTTTTAGGGACTCCGGCCATATACGACGGAAGAAAAACGTTTTCCAATGCCGTGAAGTCGTTCAACAAATAGTGGAACTGGAAAATCAAACCTATATATTTTGACCTGTATTCCGCCAAGGCAGCTTCCTGCAAAGAATCTATCCTGTAAGGACCTACACGAACAAAACCTGCCGAAGGAGAATCCAACCCCCCTATTATGTTCAACAAAGTGCTTTTCCCGCTGCCGCTTTCGCCTACAATCACAACTTTCGTCCCCTGGTTTACAATCATGTCCAAGGACTTTATTATCGTAAGGCTCTCTGAACTTGTGACAAAAGTCTTTTCCAAACCCACGATTTCTATTACAGCCTGAGAATCACTCATCGTGCAAAACCTCCGAAACAGAAAGAGACTGGATGTTGCGGCTGGCTACCCAAGAAGATACCAAAGAAGAAAAAACACCAAACACAGTTATGAAAACAACTTCCCCGGGCATTATCCTTGCCGGAATTCTTGCGTAGACTTGGTACATTGGGTTTTCCCTGACAAAAGACGACATCTGCGGATTTGTAAGCAAAACCGTTAGGTATTGAACCCAATATGTTACCTTGGAAATAATCATAAAAACAGACTCCATCCTTACGCACAGCAACAGCCCAAGCAACAAGCCCGGCAACGCACCTGAAAGCCCCGTAATCAAACCACGTAGTATGAATATAAACTGCACTTGTTTTTTTTGCCCTCCAAGGGCGGAAAGAATCGCTATCTCCTCTCTCCTTTCAAAAACCATGCGCCTCATCCCATTGAAAATATTCACGCCTACAACCACAAAAATCAAAAGGACAAGCATCATCAAAAGATTTTTTTCTATGCGCAACGCCCCGAAAAAAGAACGGTTGTAGCTTCTCCAAGACTCAGCTTGCGCATTTGGGAATACACTTGACAATTCATGTATGACAGAAGCATCCGAGTTGCTGTCTTTGAGTTTGATGTTGTACATTTTCACGGCGGACTTCCCGAAAACTTTTTCGGCGGCCTGCAAAGAAACAAAAGAATAGGTGGCGTTTATCTCCGCATAGCCGCAAGTGAAAATCCCAGCAACCATAAAAATGCGCTCGTCGGAAATCAAATCCACATCGCTTCCACCGGACAAAGCAAGCAGATTGACCGCATCGCCTGTCCTAACGCCCAAACGCCGGGCGAGCTCGCTGCCCAGCACAATCGCATCATCATTCCTCAAATCAAAAGAACCGGACACCATGCGGACTTCTTTCGCAAACCCGCCGTCTGTTTGCATGATGTTTGGTGACACACCACGGACAAGGGCTGCGCTCTGTCGGCCTGTATCACTTGCCATCAAGGTTTGCGCCTCGTAAAAAGGCTCCACAGCGACAATTCCCCTGTCCGGAACGGCACAGAAAGACTCTAGAAGGAATTGGTCAATATTTTCTTGTCCATCTTTAGGAGAAAGTCTGATATGGGCGGAACTTATCTCCATTATGCTGTCTATAAAACCCATTTGGAAACCGTTCATAACAGAAATAACAACAACAAGGGTCATCACTCCAAAACATATGCTAAGGGAAGCCAAAAAACCTGTGACCGCGGATCTTCCGGAACGGTCAACCTGCGCAAAACGGCGAGAAACAAAAAGAATCCAGTTCAATATTCGTTCCTCCCAAGCACCTTCCCATCGACGGAAAACACCTCCTCCACCAGCCGTCCGGCCAAGTAGACGGTTCTCACGCTGTGTCCACCGGGGAAATACAAAGTTTCCACATAATCGTTTTCACCAGTGAACTCCAAAGAACGCTGAAGCACACCGTCTTTGTAATACTCGTGTCCGGCCCTCTCCTCACCTGGAACATGCAAAACAATCCGCTCCGTGGAACGCAAAGCAGAACCGTCGTATGTTCTCGTAGTCTTTTCCGTCAGCATGGAATCCTTGTCATAAGAATAAAATGTCTCGCTAACAAGCATTTGCCCATCTTCTGAACCAATGGAATAGAATCGTTCACTTTTAACTTTACCAGAAACTGTAAAATCGGTGCGAACAAGGGTCTCTTCTACCAAATTATATTTGGAAGACTCATATGGGAAAGACGAGGAACCTTCATAAGAAAAATAGACTGTTTCAGTAATGAAAGGAATTCCTTCGTCATTTTGCTTCCACACCACCTTGGAAACAAGGCGCATATCATCATCGTAGCTGGAGCGGGAAAAGGTATTGCCGTCGGACATGGCTGTTGTGGTCGCTCCTTCTTTGGAAAGTACAGCCGCCTGTTCCTGCTCAAACTGGTGAAGCCGCCCGGTACCGTCCCTTGAAAACAAGTACGAATCTTGGCAAACACCACAAGACGCAATTCCCAAGAAAAAACAAATGCATATGATTTTTTTTAGCAAACAAAATCCCCTTGAGGAACAAGACAAAGACGGCATCAATCCAGACCCAAAAAATCCTTTGTATATTGTTCCGGGTCAAAAAAGCGCATGGCATTATAACCTTCCCCAAAACAAATAAAACCTACAGGAATGCCAAGTTCCCTTCCTATTGCGGCCGCTATGCCGCCTTTCGCAGTGGAGTCATACTTTGTAAGCACCACGGCATCCAGACCAACAGCTTCATGGAACACTTCCGCCTGTCGCATTCCGTTTTGACCTGTGGTGGCATCAATCACAAGCAATTTTTTGTAACATCCTTCGTCCGCCTTGGAAGAAGCAACCCTGTCTATCTTTTGCAATTCGCGGACAAGGTTTTCTTTGTTGTGAAGTCTTCCGGCTGTGTCCGCTATCACAAGCCCGCCGCCTTTTGAACCGACAGAATCAGCCGCATCAAAAACAACTGCCGACGGGTCCGCCCCATGCTGGTGCGCCACAACCCTTATCCCCAGCTTTTGACCGTGAAGTTGCAGTTGTTCTATGGCGGCGGCACGGAATGTGTCGGCGGCGGCCATCACCACGTTGAATTCACCAGTCCCCTGATAATAAGAAGCCATCTTTGCGGCAGTTGTGGTTTTTCCAACACCATTGACTCCAAGCAACATGTAAATGTTCACTTTGTCTGCCGTCGGGGTCAAGCGCACAGCCTTGACGAATTCAAGCAGCATTTTTTCCAATTCCAAAAGAATCTGACGCTGGTCGCTGATGTGCTTGGACATGCAACGCTCTTCAAGCTGCTGCACCAAGTCGAACACATTCTTGGCCCCCAGGTCACCTTCAATAAGTATGTCGGAAAGCTCGTCAAAAAAAGCGTCATCCTTCAAAGAATGTATGCCAAAAAAATTGCGCAGTTTGTCTGCGAATGTTGTTTTTCCCATTTTACTCCTCGTCCAAATCGGCGTTTTCCGGAAGCACATCGTTTGCCGCGGCGATGTATAGTCCCAGCTGGACTACAAAATTGACTGCCAGACCGCCAGTCAACCCCAAGGCCACATTTGAAACGGTGTTCCATGTTTTTGCCTTGGATTCCTCCCCGTACCCCAACGCCCATGCGTTGTGATTTGTAACATACATGCCATAAGAAACTATGGTCGGCACAAGCGACACCAAAAGTGCACTGTATGAATTATACATTGTGCGTCTTCTTTTTTCAATCCGAGCGGAAATGTCCTCTGTCTCTGCCTTTATGCGGGCGTTTAGC
>JAZSMM010000090.1:0-5687 GCA_045535895.1 Treponema sp. | reverse complement strand
GCACAACTGGTAATGACCAACTTCAATGAAGGTTTCTGAAAGGTCTCTTTTCCCGCTTGTGCCACCGTCCATTGGGTTAGCAGTTGTCATTTGTCGTCCTCATCGTTTCCGTAGGAATCTATGATTGAATTCAGCATGGATTCGGTTTCTGCGGCGTTTTCACCAAGCAAAAATGCAATTTTTTGCACGACGGAAAGATTTTTGTCTATGATTTTTCGTGCCTGGCTTACGGTGCGTTTCTTTTGGTTTTGGGGGGCGGTAACGTCTTCCAAAACGCCGGCTGCAATTTCCTCTTTTTCTATGACGAAAACCGTGACATGGAAAATCTTGTTTCCTTCTCGAATGTCACGCTCTATCACTTCTGGACCGTTGAAAGAAAGGACGTCGCAGAAAAAACGGCAGGCGGAAGTCAATTTCCCCAAGTCCGCCCCTTCAAGTCCGGGTTTTGCTTCGTACATTTCAATTACATCATGCCCCATCAACTTGGCAAAGTTCATGTTGCATTCCACGATTTGCAGATTTTTGTCCGCAATTACAACGCCGCTAGGAATTGCCTGAATAAGACCGTTTGCTTTCTTTTGTGCCAGTTTGCGCATATAAGAAACACACATTGTCTTTTCGGCGCGGTTGTCCAAAATTGCAGCAGCAAATTCACGGCATGTGTCATAGCCGCAACTGGCGCAGTTCAGTTCGTCCGCCACAGTGTATTTCCCCACGGAACGCAACGCAAAACGAATTTCCTCCGGTGTGTGGCATGCCAATGGGATGTTTTCTACAGGCAACGTGTCCGTTAGCAGAGGACTTGCCTTTATGGTATGCTCCTCCGCCGTTGGGCTTGCTGTGTCTGCGTATTCTTCCACAAGCATTCTGCGCATTGCCCCTGAGTTTGCCCGTTGTGTTCCAGGTCCGTTTACACAACCGCCAGAACATGACAGCAGTTCCATGAAAAGCGGGGAGGAAAGGGATTCCACATCAAGACCGTTCAAGGTTTCGTGGATTTCGTTTATTCCAGAAACGGTCATAAATCGTATTCCCGACAAGTTGTTGTATTCTTTGCAAGCCGCAATCATTCCGCCGTCCACAGGATAAAGAGCTCCTTTTGCTGCTCTTTCAGGCAGAAATTCTTGTTCGTTTTCTTTTCCGTATGGAATGGCGGAATCCGCCCTTATTCCTGCGCTTTGCATCCATTGTCGCAATTCCTTGAACGTGAGGGCAAGGTCTATTTCTTTCCAAGTGTCCGCTTCTCTTTTTTTTGCTATGCAAGGTCCTATGAACACAATTCCTGTGTCGTCACCGTATGTTTTGTGCAGATATCGGGCATGGGCAAGAAGAGGCGATGCCAAGTCGGTTATGAAAGGTGCGAATTGTGGCATGTAAAGTTTTATGTATTCCACCACGGCAGGGCATGCAGAGGAAATAAAAAGTTTTTGTCCGTTGGTTTTGACCGCATCCTCTAGTTTTTCCGCCACTTTTGCAGAAACCAAGTCCGCACCAAGCGCGGTTTCTGACACATCGGAGAACCCCAGCTTTTTCAAGCCGGCAATAAGTTGTTTGGGTGTGAAATCCTGGAATTCCGCTATAAAAGAAGGTGCGAGCGAAACGAACACACGTTTTTTCAATGAAAACAACTGTTTGGCCCTGGCCGTATCGTCACGGCTGTGCTTTGCATGGTTGGGACAATGGGTGACGCATCCGCCGCAGAAAATACACATTTCCGGAATGATTTTTGCGTGTCCGTTTTCCATTCGGATTGCTTTCACCGGGCAGCGGCGAATGCATTTGTAGCAGTCCTGACATTCTGTTGGTTCGGTGTATATTGGATATGCAAAACTCATTTTACAATCCCCAGTTCATGTGCCAACAAGTCGTGCAGGGTTTCCGGCGATACGTCTGTATATAATTTATCGTTTATGCGAATGTTCGGGCCGTTCTTGCATTTGCCCTCGCACAGGCAACCTTTTATTTGCACTTGGTTTTCAATTCCATTTTCCGTTATGAAATTCTGGATGACTTCTGCGTTTGCAGAATTTCCCCTGCTAAAGCAGGAACTTCCCATACAAATAGTGATAGTTGTCATTTGTTCCACCTTTACATTGTATTCTATAAATATATATCGAATACGTCAAGGAAAACTTATAGAACTTGTTGCCTTTGGTTATAATGCGTTTGTCATGGTTCAGAAGTGTGCTTGACGCTGAATATGTTTTTTGATACATTATAAACAGCTTGTAAACAAGCTGATAAACTCTCTCCGATTGCCAGATTTATCTGGTGGCAAAGGCTTCTTGAAAAAGAGGCCTTTGCTTTTTTTATGCACGCACTGTTATATGGTGATTAGGCTTTTTGGAGGAACGGAGGACGTTACCCAAGTGTTCCCTCCTATTGTGCTGCCTTCTCCTATTACGGTTGTACCGCCAAGGATTGTTGCCCCAGCGTATATGGTGACATTGCTTTCTATGGTTGGATGGCGTTTTTTTTCTTGCATGTCTTTCCTTACACTCAATGCGCCCAATGTTACGCCTTGGTATATCTTTACGTTGTCGCCTATTATGCAGGTTTCTCCTATGACAACTCCTGTTCCATGGTCAATGAAAAACGATTCCCCGATTGTCGCTCCCGGATGAATGTCTATTCCCGTCTTGCCGTGGACGTATTCGCTCATAATTCTTGGGATGATTGGAACGCCGTTTACGTGCAAAAAGTGTGCCAGTCTGTGTACCGCCACAGCTTCCAAGCCTGGATAAGAAAGAATTATTTCTTCCGTGCTGCGTGCGGCGGGGTCTCCAAGCACGGCGGCTTTTGTGTCCAGCATTATTTTGCGCCGTATTTCCGGCAGTTCTTCAATCAAAGAAAGTACGGTTTTTTCCGCCAGATTGTAGCAGCCGGTCTTGCCTTCGTAATTTGCGGAAACAAGGTAAACCATCGCTTTTTTTATTTCGCAGGTAAGCATGGAAACGATTTTGTTCACCCGGCTTCCTGTTATGTAACGCAGGTTGTCTTCGTCTAATTGTTCGGCTGTCCTAAAGCCGGGGAAAACCAAGGAAAGAAGTTCTTGCAGCGCATTGTTTACGTTCTGCCTGTTGGGAAAACTGCGTGCATCTGCTAAATTTATTCCACCATGCATGCTGTAAGAATCCAATATGCGTAGAACCATTTCATCTGTTGTCATTCTTCCTCCATTGGCGGAACAGGCTGCGTTGTTGGACGTGCGAATCTTACGATGGAATCCAATCTTGCTACGCAGTCGTTGTAACCCGCCTCGTATAATCGTTGCAGTTTTTTCTTGTTTTTGCTTAAACGGTCTACCACAACCTGTTGTGAAGGACGGAATACAAAGGCCTTTCCTGTCTGTTCAAGCTGGGATACAAACTCCAAAGTTTGGTTGTATTTTTCTGCCCTTTCCAAATTTGCTTGAACCATGGCCGGGTATTTTTTATACATACATCGCAAGGCTTTTTCCGTGGTTTTGGACACAGGTTTTTTACGGTAGCCTTCCGGCTGGGTAAGTATTATTATGTGTTTGGTGTGCCCGTCTTCTTGGGCTTGGTTTACAGGGATGGAATCCGCTATGCCGCCGTCATACCAGTCTGTTCCTTTTATATGTACGGCTTTTCCTATTACGGGCAGCGAGGATGAAGCCTCTATCCAAAGAAGGGTTTCTTGCGGGTTTGCAGGTTGTACGTATTCGGCTTTTCCTGTTTCAGCGTTTGTCACTGTTATAAAAAAACGCCTGTCTTTGTTTTGGTTGTAAAAAAAAGTATGCCAGTCGATTGGGTTTTCCAACGGGATTTTCCTGAATATATAGTCAAAGCCAAAATATGTGCCGTATCGCAACAGGCAAAACAAACCTGAATATCGTGCTTTTTTCACGTAGTTTACGTTCACTCGGCGCGCCCTGTCAAACTGTCGTGAGACATAGGAAAGACCGTGGCAGGCTCCTGCGCTTACACCGTACACATTGTTCCAGTAAAGGTTGTGTTGGATAAGGCAGTCCAGAACACCGGCGGCATACATTCCGCGCATTCCGCCGCCTTCTATTACAACGGATGTTTTTTCCATGCCGCATATTTTAACTTCCAATTGTGTCCGTGTCTAGTACAGAAAATAGTTTATTAGCAAACTGTTATTTGTTGGTTAGAAATAAGTTAAATCAAATTTTTTTTGTGTTTTTTATTTAAAAAAAAATACAATTAAGGGTATCTAAATACTTAACGACTAGATGTCGGGAGGAATGCAATGACAAGACATAAAAATAATTTCAACAAAAGCGAAGAGGCACAAGTTGGAATCTTTTGGATTTACCATGGAAGAATAATTTTTAAAAATTCCGTTCCAGTTGCCCAAGGTTTTGTATATGGTGAATCCGTGAACGGCCTAAAAGATCATTGCGATTATTGGGAAGAACTTGATAAACAAGGGGAGCTGAAGCAACTTCCTCCATCTTTGAGAAGCGAATATTTTACACTGCCAAGAGGCAGGGTTGTGTACCACAAAGACACTGGCAGTTTTTGCGTCCTGCATGGAAACAATGTGAGTTCATGGGATTTGCATTGCGTGGCAAAATCCTTTAATTTGCCCAAGAACAACACAAAATTTGAGCAGGACATACATTACTGCGACTTGTCCGACAAAGAATGGCAGGACATTTTATATGTCATGCCCAGACATTCAGTTTTTTCCATGTAAACAGTAAACAGAAGAAAAAACATATTTAGGGAACTTTTAAAAACTTCAGTTTTTACAGATGTCCTTTAAACTTTTCTTGTTTTCGGGTTATAATAATCTGCGCATACCAAGTAATTTGTATAAGAGGAAGTAACCCATGAAAAAGATATTGGCTGCAACAACGAATCCAACTGTAATCAATACGGTAAAACAAGCCTGTAAAAAATACGCAGAGTATTTTGACGCAGAATTCTACCCGAACACAGAAGAAGCGGAAAGTTTTATTCATTATGAACTGCCGGAAATAAAAGTGATTGATTTCACTTCAACGGACATAGACGGACACAAGCTCCTTGAGTCGATAGAGTCCGACCCATGGCTTCACAACGGCGGAGTATTTGTGATTGTTGAAAAACCTGCGGATGCCCAAGCTATAGAAGAAAAAAAAGACCCCAACATTCTTTTGGTTCAGACATTGCATTCCTTTACGGAATATTTTTCAAGGATATTGAAAATCCTTTGGACGAACCAACAGTTTCTTTTTAACAGGGGGATGCAGGAACAAATTGGAGGACAAGAAAAAGGAAGTTTTATCTGTGGAAACGACCCGATAGACATAAGGTTGTACACAAATTTCCTTGTAAGTTATTTGTACAGTACAAACCGAATAACAGAAGACCAAAGGTTTGGGTTGCAGATGGCATTGATGGAATTGCTGACCAATGCTTTGGAACATGGCAATTGCGAGATTACCTACCAGGAAAAAACAAAATGGCTTGAGTCAGGGAAGAACATTCTCCAACTCATCGCCTCCAAGGTGTCGGATCCAAAAATCGGTTCAAGAAAGATACAGATTTCATATTTGATTACAAAAGAAAAGTCTATGTTCAAAATAGCGGACCAAGGCAACGGCTTTGACTGGAAAAAGCAAATTAACCAGAAAACGGATTTTTCCGAAACACACGGCAGAGGAATAAATATGTCGTTGCAAATGGTTCAGAATATAAGGTACAACGAAAAAG
>JAZSMM010000308.1:0-4986 GCA_045535895.1 Treponema sp. | reverse complement strand
CACGTCATGTTTTTCTACAGACGACGTGTTCATCTCCGATTTATAGCCACCCAATAAAATCAATCCGGCTTTCATTTCATCCGCAGCCATTATTACTTCCGACCAAACCGCTCCCGTACGCAATTCCGTTTCTATTTTTACCCCTTTGGATTTCCCCAAATCTGCAACGTATTCAAGATACCTGTTTCCGTCGGAACGCAAACTGTCTTCGTACATTCGACTTTCATCCGCAACAAAAAATTTGCTCAACGTAAGTTGCTTTAAACTTGCAGTGTCCACAACGTAAACAGCCTTCAGATTGCAATGATACAATTTTGCCATCAATATACCATATTGCGCCGCATGAATAGATGCTTCCGAACCATTAATCACAATCACAACATTTTGGAAAAGCGGTTTTATCATATTTCATCACCTCCGAGGTATGCGAGTTAGGATTGTCGTGCCTTCAAGGCTTTTAGCACAAACACGTTTTCCCGCTCACGTTCCTCAAGAACACTTTCAATGTATGTTTTTGTTTCCTGAGCTTGAGGAATCACCAATTTGTCTAAAGCATTCACACGTCGTTGTGTTTTTTTCACTTCCGTGGCAAGCCTCCAGACAATAGTCCGAATAGAAGCCATGTCCGTAAGTAATTTCAGCAACTGGAAGAAATCCACCATAACTTTGTCGGAATCAGCATAGGAGCCAAGCAGAGAATAAAACAACTTGCGTTCAGGCAACTCCACATTTATGGACGAAAACCCCATACCTGCAATTGTAACAGGTTTTTCTGTAATTGTAAAATCATATTTCACTGCATGGGACACACGTTCTATCCTATCGCCGCCTACAGCCATAAGCATGTTTTTTAAGGCGGGATACGCTGTCTGAACAACTTTGTCTATTTCACGTTCAAGCAGCTTGACCTTTTCAACCATGTGCATAAGTTCCATGACTAGGATTTCACGTTTTTGCTCCAAAAGTTCATACCCATTCTGGGAAATGGCAAGTTGTTCTTTTACCATGAGAAGGTTTGATTTTGTGGGAGCGATGTTCATTCGTGCCATATCAGTCCATTGTAGTGGGCATATATTTTTTTATCAACTCCGGATTTATTCGGTACAAATCCTCCCTGGGTAAATATGACAGGACTTTCCAGCCAATTTCCAAAGTTTCTGTTATGGATCTGTCTTCAAATTCACCTTGAGAAAGAAAATCGTTTTCAAAATGTTGCCCAAATTTAAGGTATTGTTTGTCCACAACGGAAAGTTCTTCCTCTCCGATAATGGCGGCAAGATTACGAATTGACTTAACCTTTGAATACGCCGCAAACAATTGGCTTGCCACATCCTTGTGATCCTCACGTGTCATTCCTTCTCCAATTCCATCTTTCATCAAACGTGAAAGGCTAGGAAGTCCTGCCACAGGCGGATACATTCCTTTTTGGGAAAGTTCCCTGTCAAGAACAATTTGACCTTCTGTTATATAACCGGTAAGATCGGGGATAGGGTGCGATATGTCATCGTTTGGCATGGTAAGGATTGGAATCTGGGTGATAGAACCTTTGGACCCCTTTATCTTTCCAGCACGTTCGTAAAGTTCCGCCAAGTCAGAATAAAGATAACCAGGATACCCTTTACGACCGGGGACTTCGCCTCTGGTGGTGGAAATCTCTCGCAAAGCTTCGCAGTAGTTGGTCATGTCCGTCATAACGACAAGGACATGCATTCCTTTTTCATATGCAAGATACTCCGCCGCCGTAAGGGCACAACGAGGTGTTATAATTCGTTCAATTGAAGGTGCGTCTGCAAGGGATTGAAACATAACAACCTTGGACAGAACTCCAGAGTCTTCAAACGTGTTTATGAAAAACTGCGCCACATCGTATTTTATTCCCATGCCGGCAAAAACCATAACAAATTCTTCATCTGAATTCAAAATTTTTGCCTGGCGAATAATCTGTGCCGCAAGTTTGTTGTGGGGCAACCCGTTGCCTGAAAAAATAGGCAGTTTTTGTCCACGGATAAGTGTGTTCATACCATCTATGGAACTGATTCCTGTTTGAATAAAGTCCCTAGGATAAACCCGTGCGTAAGGATTTATCGGATTTCCATTGACATTCACTTTTTTTGAAGAAATAATTTCCGGATACCCGTCAATGGGCTTTCCCAGTCCGTTGAAGATGCGACCCATAAGACCTTCGCCTACACGCAATTCCATTGGAGTTCCAAGGAATTCCACGCTTGATTGCTCCAAATCAATTCCTGTAGTAGAACCAAAAATTTGGACAACCGCATATTCTTGCGACACATCAATTATGCGCCCTGTACGTTTTTCCCCAAACCGGTCCCTTACCGCAACAATTTCACCGTAAAAAACATTTTCACTGCGCCGCACGACAATGATTGGGCCGTCAACAGACTGGACACCTTTATACTCAACACCTTTCATCCTATTGCCACCTTGCGATACATTCTTTCAATTGTTCCCAGTTGTTCTTCCAAATGGGATTCTATGGCATGAATCATCTCCAACTTGTCATTGGGAACTGTTGTTTTTATGCGGACAATTTCCTCACGTATTGGGAGAGCGGCAACTTTTATCAACGGCGCCCCGGCTTTTATTGCGGATTCCGCCTTGTGGTAATAACTCATAATCAACTGAAGGATTAAAATTTGCTTTTCAGGAACCGAATACACATCGATATCATCAAAGGCATTTTGCTGAAGGAATCCATTTTTTATCATCTCTGCCACAATCAAAACAAGCCGTTCACTGTCAGGCAAGGCATCAGGACCAATAAGTCTTACAATCTGTTCCAATCTTTGTTCCCTTTTCAGCAAATCCAATGCATCCAAACGTATATTTGCCCAACGGGAATCCAACTTGTCCCACCACTCTCGTACTTCATCGGCATATTCCGAATAGGAGTCAATCCAACCAATTGCAGGGTAATGCCGTGCGTTGGCAAGCTCCCTGTCCAACGCCCAAAAACAACGGATAAAACGCTTTGTATG
The DNA here is from genome assembly GCA_045535895.1 of Treponema sp. Classification (GTDB taxonomy): domain Bacteria; phylum Spirochaetota; class Spirochaetia; order Treponematales; family Treponemataceae; genus Treponema_F. Next base: position 1,987 of record JAZSMM010000308.1, on the reverse strand, counting down.
TTGGGTCACAGGTTCCGAAAAGTCCCCTCCCGGCGGAGAAACCGCGCCTATCACAGAAACAGAACCTTCTTTGCCGCACAAGGATTTCACCCTTCCAGCACGTTCGTAAAATTCCGCAAGCCTTGTAGGTAGATATGCAGGGAATCCTTCTTCCGCAGGCATTTCTTCCATCCGCCCAGAAAGTTCCCTCAAGGCTTCTGCCCAGCGGCTAGTGGAATCCGCCATAATTGCAACAGCCATTCCCATGTCCCTGTAGTATTCGGCCAAAGTTATGCCGGAATAAAGGGAAACCTCACGGGCGGCAACAGGCATATTTGAGGTGTTCGCAATCAATATGGTACGTTCCATCAAAGAACGTCCTGTGCGAGGGTCAACCAAAGAAGGGAATTCTGTAAGCACGTCGGTCATCTCGTTTCCACGTTCGCCACAACCGATATAGACAATCAAGTCGGCATCGCACCATTTTGCCACCGCATGCTGCGTCATGGTCTTGCCAGTTCCAAAACCACCGGGAATTGCCGCCGTACCACCTTTTGAAAGGGGAAAAAACACGTCAATAACTCGCTGCCCGGTAACAAGAGGTTCTGTAACAGTAAGTTTTTTAGCATACGGACGACTTTTACGCACAGGCCAATATTGGGAAAGGTAAATATCTTCACCCAAATCAGTTTGGGCTATAACATCGTCCACCGTATATTCCCCAGAAGCAACGATGTTTTTAAGAACTCTGCCTTTTATTGCAGGCGGAACCATTATGCTGTGAACAATGGAATTTGTTTCTTGAACAGTTCCTATGACCATTCCAGAAGAAATTTCCGAACCCTGTTTTAACACAGGAGTGAACGTCCATTTTTTTTTGGTGTCAATAGGTTCTGCACGTTGCCCTGGAAGAAGAAAAGAACCACCTTCCGTGAACATCGTCGCCAACGGTCGTTGAATGCCGTCGTAAATTGTACCAACAAGCCCAGGCCCAAGCCTTACAGAAAGAGGACGTTGCTGGCATACAATCTTTTCGCCAACACACATTCCCGTGTCATCTTCATAGACTTGAACCGTGGCTATCCCATCTTTTAGGCGAATAATCTCGCCAATAAGGTTGGCTTCACCCACATTAACGACATCATACAAGCCGCAACCGTCCATGCCGTCGGCATATACAATCGGTCCAGAAACACGTGTCACTTTGCCTTCAATCATTGTGGCAACCTCCCGCAGAACAAAGTTTGCGCAAGTTCCATGCTATTGTCATCAAGAACCTCTTCAACGATTTCACCAAAAGTAACCCTGCACCGAACTGTTTCGTCCTCGGACACAAGTATCGCTCCTTTATGCACATTCAAACCTTCAGGTTCTTCCAAACCAAGTTCTTCAAATTTTGCAGAAGAACAAGAAAGAATGTTTTCCGCACCAAAAGTCTTTTTTATGGCAGGTTCAACCTGCGAACATTCCAAACCAAAAACAATGGCTTTTATTTTTTTGTTTTCAAGAACTTTGTGATACTTGAGCATATTTTTTTCCAAAAGCACAATTTGTTTTTTTTCGTCAAGTTGCCCAAGATATTCATTTATGGCCGATATTACAGTGCGGCCTTCAAAAGACACAAGAAAACGTTCCTTTTCAAGGGGAATTGCAGCCGCAGAATCCTTTTGCTTGTGAACCAATCGCTGTGCATAAGCCGTCTCTTTTTCTTTGCGTACAGACTGTATGCGCTCGGACACATTTTCCAAGATTGCCTTGCTTTCCAGATCCGCAGTCGCAAGAATTTTTTCTGCTTTTTTTCTAGCGTCTTCCTGTATCTCTTTGTCAAGAATTTCCGTTGAACGCAACTCTTCCATAATTCAATTCGTCCTTAGTCTAAACTTGAATGCCCACTGCTTCTCGAATGGAATCAGTAAGCGTTTTTTTACCTTCTAAATGACCATTTAGTCCCGGAATTTCTACAATCAAAGGGAAGTCCCCTTTCATCTGCCAAGCCAAAACTTCATCT
>JAZSMM010000003.1:0-7484 GCA_045535895.1 Treponema sp. | reverse complement strand
AATGAAATGCGCAGGATGCTTCATCCCCATGGAATTTTCAGCATCAGGCTCAACGGTAGAGCCGGACGCAAAGACGTGGTTTTTTCTGTGGCTTCGTTTATATTTTTGTACCTTCTTCTTGTTATGATAACGGCCGTGGTTGCTTCTTTAAGCGGAATAGACTCTTTGTCTTCTCTAACCGCTGCTCTTGCCATGGTAGGCAACATAGGACCAGGACTTGGAGCTGTAGGACCTGTGGAAAATTTTGGTTTTTTTGCAGCGGGAATAAAATGGTGGTTTTGCTTTGTAATGATTGCAGGTCGTCTGGAACTTTACACGCTGATTCTATTGTTTGTCCCCGACTTTTGGAAAAAATAGAACCTAATATTGTCCTTTTGCCAAATTGCCAAGGGTTTCATCTTTGCTGTGCCAAAATAAAAACTTTTTCAGACGTAACTTCCGGGCTGCTAAAATAAAGTGCCATCTTTTCACCTTCTTCCAAAGAACCCAATTTGTGCAGGGTAAATCCAAACGGCCTTAATATGATTCTTCCGGATTTTTTTGCAGAAAGTACAACCGGTCCGCCACCACTGGAAAACCCATTGTAAGAAAAAAGGTCTATCGCTTTCATGGGGAAATCATATCCGTTGACAAAGACAACCGTAGGAGCGTCTTTGTCAAAAGAAACTTCTGCTTTAGAATGGACAGAATCCGCGTCAAGAATAAGAGCCTGCGCATATTTTTCAAATGCCGTTGTGAAATCCAAATTGTTGCCCGTGGCCTTTAAGGCTTGGCTTATTGATTCTGCATCCACATATGGATTTTGAGACATGTTTTTTACCAAAGCCGCCCCGCCATAATTACGAGCAAGATACGCCCCAAAGGCGTACGAACAAGCATAGGACTTAAGGACATCATCCCCAGCTAACCAATCCGTCACCCCGGAAGAATAATAGGAAGTACAAAAACGGTGCAACCTGGCCTTTGGCGTGTCGGAATCCAATAAATTCAGTTTTTCCTGCATCATGTCCTCGCACAACATGGAAAGCATTTCGTTGTACCAAGTTTTGGGATAAAGAACATTGCCGTTTGTTCCAGCCTTTTTCATGGATGCCATGGTTTTGTTGCCAAAGTTTATCATGTGTTGGAATTCATGTGCCAGCGTGGAATAAATTGAAGCTGCATCTGCATTGGCAAAATACGAGTCAACGTAAAAATATTTCCCTTGGTTTGTCAATTGAACGGCACGGTTTTTTGTTCCCGCACTTGCCGAATAAGCGGAAGTGTAATAATCCTTTGCCCAAAAATATCCATAAACTCCGCCCCCATAGGAATAACCAGAGTCTCCTTCTATGTCGTACAAGACTATGTTCACTATTTTCCCCGTGTCGCTGACTGTTTCTATTTTGGGAAAGTCCAGACCAAGCGAACCAGAGTTAATCATTGTGTCCGCTTCTGCACCAAAAACACCCCTAACCAAAGGATAAATCTGGTCAAATTTCACAGCCAGTTCCTGCGCCTTGGCAGAAGAAATTTTTTGCGTTGAATTTTCCGTATCCGAAAAAAATCCTTCCACAACCCAAACATAACAATATTCCCCCACGGCGCGCAAGACAGCTTTTCTGCGTGTATATTCCCTGCCGTTGATGTTCTGCGCGGCAGAATAATTCCCGTTGTACGTTGCAGTCAAATCCACCCATAAATGTTTTTGCGTTGTCCCAACTTTGGGCGTAATATGGGAAATAGACAGTTCGGAAGAATTTTCCATGGCAGAAGCAGTACTTTTCTTGTTTACCTGGTCAAAATAAAACGGTGGCACAAAATCATGGGCGGGTTCAAAATGAATTGGAAAAGAGGAGTCCTCTGGCGAATCCATAAAATTCCCTTCATCTTTTTCCTCGTCTGTTGGTTCAAGGATGTTATGCGAACTAGTACCATTAAAAAGTTCTGCGCTCACAAGATATTGGCTAGAAATTGCAGGAACAACATCATTGGAACAATTCATCCGTGCCATGAACACGTCCATGGGTTTTGTCGCAACCATATTGACAATGCGTGTGTTGTCCTTTACTTCAAACATAGGGGCTTTGCTAACCAAGTCAACCGTGATTGTTTTTCCATTCCATTCGTCCACAGAAATTCCGTCATCAACAGAAACAGAATCATTTTTACATGAAAGACAAAAAAAGGTTAGCGTGAACGCCGCAACAAAAAGTCTACAAGTTTTCATGCTTTAAACTATAATCTTGCCGAAAAACTTTTGCACAACCATGTACAATTTTGTGCCTTGACATTCGCAGCCCTTTCCGTTTAGTATTGTTTTTGATGATTGAAATAAAAAAAGGCTTGCATCACCATTTTTCCCCAGCTGTCGTTGCCTGAAAAGTGTGTAGTTGTTGGTTGTATAAATACGCAAAACCGCTTGCTTTTCCGGCAGGCGGTTTTTTGTTTGTAGCAGGAGGTTTTATGGAAAAGTTGAAAATTTTGTTACCAAAAGGCAGAATTTATGAAAATGTTGTGGAACTCTTTGGCGGAGCAGGAATAAGCATAAAATTACCGGACAGGGCTTACAGGCCAACGGTAAACCAAGAAGACATAGAAGCAAAAGTCATGAAGCCGCAAAACATAGGGAAACTGTTGGAACTTGGCGCACATGATGTAGGATTTACCGGACGAGATTGGATAGAAGAAACCAACGCTGACGTAGAAGAAATAATGGACTTGGGATTTGACAAAGTTCGTATTGTGGCGGCCGTTCCAAATGAAATAGATGATGCCACACTAAAAACTCGCAAAATAATTGTGGCCACGGAATATGAAAACATAACTCGCCGTTGGTTAAACGCAAGCAAAATAGACTCCTTGGTTGTAAGGACATACGGCGCAACAGAAGTTTTTCCTCCAGACGATGCGGACATGATTGTGGACAACACTGCGACAGGACGCACTCTTGTAGAAAACGGGCTAAGAATTGTAGACACAATTATGACCAGTTCCACAAGGATGTTTGCTTCCAAAACCGCCTTGGCAAATCCTGCAAAAAACAAAAAAATAATGGAACTAAAAATGCTGTTCACAGCCGTGCTGGATGCTCGCGACCGGGTAATGTTGGAAATGAACGTAACTAAGGAACGCTTTCAAGAACTAGTGACGGGTTTGCCTTCTATGCGAAGCCCCACAGTCTCTCCTTTGTACGCAGACAACGGATACGCCGTGAAAATCGCCGTGAAAAAAAGTGAAATTCCAAACCTTCTGCCCAAATTAAAGTCACTTGGAGCGACAGATATTTTGGAATACGACTTGCGCAAAGTAATGTCGTGAGTTGTTTATGGAGAACCATATGAAGACCCAAAGAACAGCACAAATCACAAGAAACACTTGCGAAACGCAAATCTCGCTTGAACTCAACTTAGACGGAACCGGCGTTTGTTCCATAGACTGCCCGATTGGTTTTTTAGAGCACATGCTAAATTCTTTTTGCAAGCACGGACTTTTTGACATAAAAGGAACGCTTGCCGGAGATTTGGAAGTAGACCAACACCATTTGGTAGAAGACACAGGAATTGTTCTGGGACAACTTTTCGCAAAAGCATTGGCGGACTGTGCAGGTATTTACCGTAGCGGCTCTTGCATTTACCCCATGGACGAAACCCTCGCCCGTGCGGCAGTGGATTTTGGTGGCAGGCCATATCTTGTTTGCCAAAGCGAACTTTCCGGTATTCCACTTGTTTCTGTAAACAAAGAAGGCAAGGAAAGCAGTTTTCAAACAGATACCTTTGTGGACTTTTGGCAGGGTTTTGTTTCCGGAGCAAAATGCAATCTGCACTTGGACATTCTTAGAGGACGCAGCGACCATCACAAAATGGAATCTTTATTTAAAGCCGCTTCCCGTGCATTGCGACAGGCAACAGAAATCGACCAGCGACGTGCCGGTGCAATCCCTTCCACAAAAGGCATGATTGTATGATTCATTTTGAATGCGACTACACGGAAGGTTGCTGCCCAGAAATTTTAGAGGCTTTGACCGCCACCAACATGGAACAGACAAGCGGCTACGGTGAAGACTTTTATTCAAACAGGGCAAGACAAAAAATAAAACAAGCCTGTGGTTGCCCAAACGCAGACGTTCATTTTCTTGTGGGCGGAACGCAAACAAACCTAACCGTAATAGATGCAGCCTTGCGTCCGTACCAAGGCGTAATTGCCCCGGAAAGCGGCCACATCAGCGTGCACGAAGCTGGGGCAATAGAAGCCACAGGACACAAAGTTCTGTCCTTGCCGTCTTCAAACGGAAAGTTGACGGCACAACAAATAGACAATTGTTGCTGCGAACACTGGAGCGACGCAAACCGCATACATCTGGTTCAGCCGGCAATGGTGTATATTTCTTTTCCCACGGAAGGCGGAATGCTTTACAGCCGTTCCGAACTTAAATCAATACATGAGGTTTGCCGCAAACACAATATCGTCTTGTTTGTAGACGGGGCACGCATGAGTTATGGGCTTGCCTCGCCACAAAACGACTGCACACTACAGGATTTTGCACAGCTTTGCAATGTCTTTTATATTGGCGGAACAAAAGTTGGCGCCCTTTTTGGAGAAGCAATTGTAATCACAAACGACAACTTGAAAAAAGACTTTCTCTACATGGCAAAACAAAAAGGTGGTCTTTTGGCAAAAGGACGGCTTTTGGGAATTCAATTTGACACCTTGTTCACAGACGACTTGTATTTTCGTGTGGCAAAAAAAGCCGTGGACTATGCCCTACAAATAAAAGAAGCCTTCCAAAAAAAAGGCTTTACTTTTTTGTTCGAGTCCTACACAAACCAACAGTTTCCTGTTTTGCCAACCACCGTCCAAGAAATTCTTAACAAAAAATACGCCACTTCTTTTTGGCAGCAGCTGGACAAAGACAACGCCGCCATACGGTTTTGCACAAGCTGGGCGACCACACAAGAAAACATGGATTCCTTGTTGAACGACATCGACTCTTTGTAATTATCTGCCTTTTTTTTCTTGGCGCATTTTTTTGCGTTCTTCCAGCTCCTGCCTTACACGGCTGTGCAAGTTTTCAAGCCCTGCCTTGAATTTTGCACTGCTCATGGCAGGATATTTTTTTACAAAACCGGTGAGCCGTTCCTGTTTGGCAGAAAAAGAATCCATCTTTTCTAACAAGCTGGTGCTAACACGTATTTTTTGTTCACGGGCTTTTTCCTTGATTGCTTCAAACATTTCCGGAATTGAGTGTGAATGTTCCGTGAACCAACTTTCCCCTGCGAACCTGTCCTTTAGGGAATCCACGAATTCCTTTAGCCGTGCCATGTGTACAGTAAAATGAACCAACTTTTTGACGGTGGAAATCAAATCCACCATAAAAACCACAAACAAAGTCCAGGCTATAATTTTGGCAACGTGCAAAGGAATGGAAAGCACAATTTTTTCCAAAAACGGATGTACAAAATGGCTTACAAGAGTTCCCATAGCTCCAAAACACAAAGCACCGCCAAGGAAAATCCTTCCGTTCAGGTTGAATTTTTCGTTGGAGTAATCCCACCATTTTGTGTGGAACAATGTCTCCAAAATCCAACTGGTAAAATATTCCAGCAAAGAGGTGACAACCATGGCAGCCAAAAAAAGCGGAATCCATGTTCCAGAAAGCGGCTCAAGCAAATACAACACAAGCATACCGCCAAATCCATAGACAGGACAAAGAGGTCCGTGCAAAAAACCACGGTTTATGAACCTGCCTTCCTTGATTGAACAAAAACTAGTTTCCCACAACCAGCCTATGAAGCTGTAGATTAGAAAAAGAATAAAAACATAAGAGATGTTCATACATTAAATATAAGAGAAAAACACAAACAAGCAAAAAAAAGAAACCCAACAACAACATAAAAGTTTTTATGTTATAGTATATACATTGAATTTCAGGTATTAGCATGAAAACCATAAAAACGCTTTTTTTCTTTTGTTTTGTTCTTTTTTTCTTATGCAGTTGTGCCACATCGCTCAAGGTTGCCGTTCAACGTCCGGCGGAACTGGATTTGGACGGAGCGAATTCAATTTGTGTGATGCCTTTTTCTTTTAAGAACAACTTCTTTGACTTTTTTGGACATCCAAGCGGAGAAACAATAAGCGACTATTTAACGGAAAAATTGCAAGACCGTCTGTTGGCTTCAAACTATTTCAAAGTCATCAATCCAAATAGAATCGGTCCGTCAATGCAACAAGAAAGCAAAGCCCCTTGCGACGTTTACATAACAGGTTCTGTATACAACTTTTATGACAGAATCCATCCGTTCAAGAAAAAATACAAGGTAAAAGACAAAGACGGAAAAGAAAAAGAAAGAATAAAGATAGAATACGAACGTGACGTTTATTTTACCGTCGGCTATAAAGTGATAAATTCACAAACCCAAGAAATTATCTTTTCTTCCCAAAAGAACTTTGACTTGAATTCTTACAGATATGACGAAAAATGGGAACTGCCTTCTGTGTTTTCCATGGCACAGAACGAAATGGATTCTTTAATCAAGGACATATTGAACAAACTAGAACCCTACACAATAACCAGGCGAATTCCTTTGCTAAAGGACAAGTCGGACAACCCGCAAATGGAATATGCGGATTCTTTGGTAAAAGAGGGCGACATAACTTTGGCTTTGGCGGAATTCTTAGAAGTATACGAAAGCACAGATTCCTTTGAAGCAGGATACAATGCGTCAAGGATTTTGGAAGCACAAGGGAATTTTGCAGAAGCGGAAAAAATCATGCTGGCATTGTACCAAAAAACGGGGAACAAAAAAGCGTTGCAGGCTTTAAATGAAATTCGCTACGAAATGCAATGTGCAAACAAACTGCAAAAACAAATTGCAAAAAAACAACAAAAAGATATTCTTATGGAAAAATAAAGTTATCTTCATTTTTCCCAAGGATATTTCATGTTCCAGTCCTTTCTAAGCGTGTCCATAATTGTACAAAGGTCCATTGACTTTTGGAATGTATGAACAGGAGATTGCGTAACACCTTGTAAAATACAATCTGTGGCATGAATCACTTCATATTCATAACCGTTTTCCATGAACGGCACGTTTATTTCTTTTGTGATTGTGTTGTCGTTTCCCCTTTCGCTGTTGTATACATGAACTTGAGCCTGTTGCGTCATAAAGAAATTCTGCGTAGTGATGAACCCTTTTGTTCCAAAGATTACGGCATCGTGGGTATTGCTACCAGAAGGCATGTCCGCCGCACTTTGAAAGCTGGTAGTGACTCCGTTTTCAAAAGTCAGGTTCACACTGTTCCAAACGTCCACGCCGCCTAAAAGCCGCACCGCAGAATCATGTGCCGCAATTGGCGAAAAATCGCCTATCATCATGGCAAAGTAAATGTTGTATATACCTTATTCCAACAAAGCTCCCCCGGCAAGGTCCGCTGTGTAAAGCTAGTTTTTGGGGTCGTAGGGAATATTGTTGCAAAAACGGGAATCCACATGCTCTACGTGACCT
>JAZSMM010000205.1:0-10641 GCA_045535895.1 Treponema sp. | reverse complement strand
TTTTTTATTCATAATCTTGTGCCAACGCTCTTATGCCGCTGTGCTTGGACTCCTTCATCATTTCCAAAACAGAAACACCTGAATCATTTGCAGCCCAAACGTCGCAGTCGTTTTGCAAAAGGAATTTCACGCTTATGACATCCTCGTTTTTAACCGCAACATGAAGCAATGTGTTTCCTTTGGAATCTGTGGATGACAAGTAAGAACCTTTTGATTCAAGGAATTTTAGAAGTCCTGCATCTCTTTTTTGCACCGCAAGCAATTCCGCCGTTGTGCCTTCAACGTCCGCCTTGTTTATGCTTACTCCTGCTTTTAGCAAAGCGGTGATTATTGCAATGTTTCCCTTGTCCACTGCGTACAAAAACGGCAGTTGCCCTGCGTTGTTTTGAAAGTTGCAGTTGATGTTGTACGAAAGCAAAAGATTTATTATTCCGTCGTGTTCGCTGTTAATCGCATAAAACAAGGCATTGTTTCCAAGAAGGTCGGTGACATTCACATTTGTGTTGGACTCCAATAATTTTTTTACCTCTCCATAGTTCTGCTCTTTTACAGCCACAAGCAACTTTGAGTCCGTCGCACCAAAAACAACATCATAACTTCCGGAGGCATCCGTAAATCCATGCGAAGGTTTTTTTGCAGGAACTTCAGAAACGGCGGGTTCTGTTTCTTGTTTTGCAGTTTCTGTTTTTTCGCTGTCTTTTATGCCAAAAAGCTCTTTGACAACTTTGTTTTCCGCCTTTTTCGCATAGTCAACAGCTGTTTTTCCTGCATCATCTTTTATTGTTTTGGAAGCACCGTTTTCCAAAAGAACCTTTACAATTTCTGGATATTCATCCCAAACCGCAACGTGCAGCAACGTCCTGCCATTGTTCTCCGTGGCATTGTTGATTACAGAACGCAGCAGTTTTGGAGAAGTGTTGTCCACAAGGTTTTTCAAAGATGCAACATCATTTTCAAAAACACATTCTTGCAATTGGTTGAACAACTGCTGCGTCTCTGAAACTGTGCTAACTGCCACGTCCGTACTTTTACAAGAAAAAAACGCAATTACGCAAAACAATGCAAGAGGAAGTAGTTTTTTCATTTTTTATTATCTCCATTCTTTTTCTATTTCATCTAATTTTTTTGTTACATAAGTATTTTTCATTCTTTTGGCCCAATATCTTACATTATGATTATTAATATCTTTGAGATCAAAAATTCTTTCAGGGTCATGTTGGTTAATTACCAATTCAATAACTGTGTTTGATGCCTTTTTTTTAATAAGACGAATCAAAAGAGGATCTCCAGTTGCATTAGCTCCTTCAATATCAAAATCCGTATTTCCTAGCAAAAGTCTTTTTACAAGATTTGTATTTCCAGATAAACAAGCTAGGGTAAAAACATCGTTTCCGTCCATATCAGCTTGCTCCCAATTCACAGCACTGGCTTGCATAAATTTTTCCATAGTAAATATATTTCCTACTTTTGCTGCCCACATCGCAGCATTATTTCCATATCTATCAATTGCTCCAAGGTTAACTCCTTCTCTTATTAGATAGTCAACAATTGCATCTGATTGATTTTCTGCAGCGTACATTAAAACTGTTTTTCTTGAATTATCAGAGTTTTCAATATTTGCACCAAATTTGCGTAAAAGTATAACTATGGTATCATTATTGCAATATTTTGCAGCAAACATTAATGCGGTTTGTCCTGCTGTATTTTTTAACGAAGCATTCGCACCGTTTTCCAACAACATTTTTACACCGGGATACCATTGGTTTTCAGTGGCATACATCAACACGGTTTTGTCGTTTGTATCCATGTAATTTAAATTTGCACCATCGGAAATAGCTTCTTCCAACAAACTCAAATTCATTTCTCTTACTGCTTGCAACAACAATTTATCAGCATTGCTTGCTCCCCATACGTTGCCAACAATGCTTATCAAAACAAGCAAACCAATAATCAATTTCTTCATAACATTACTCCTGTTAGTTTTTTAGCGTATTTGCCACAAGCAAATACAATGTTGCTATTAGCAATAATATAACATTGCCTACAAATAATTATCAAGTATTGCTGACAGCAATATTATAAAAAAATGTGTGAAATTGTAGAAATTTTAGGAAACAACATCAGAAACCTTAGAAAAGAATCTGGTTGGACTCAAGAAAAACTGGCGGAAAAAGCAGAGATTTCCGTTCCTTTTATGACACAGATAGAATTGGGAAGAAAAACGGCTTCTTTGGAAGTGATAGAAAAAATCGCAAAGGCATTGGGCGTTTCTTACGAACGACTTTTTAAAACAGAAAAACTGGAAAACACGGACGTAAAACACAAACTGCAAATTATAGAGAAGGATTTTATTACAGATATAACAAACAAAATACACACAATGTTTGATAGTATTGAAATATAATTATTTTTTATCTTCCCTATCCTACATTGGAATTTGCTACGTAAATAGATATACTACGAATATGGCGAATATGTTTCTTCCGGTAATGAATTTGAAACATCAATCATCATTGAATTTCTTGGTTTTAAATCTAAGCAAATTCTTTTAAAGGATCTTCAATGGAAATACCTTTTTCATAAATAGTATCTGGTGCAATATCCAAACAATTGTAAGGATCATATTTTCCATCTAAAGTCCAAGCAAGTGTATTATTAAGTACAGTACAATTATTTTTATAAAAATCTTTATCTTCCAAAACAGAAAAAACACCTTTACCAACTAAATGGGACACATTATATTTTTTTATGTTACCATCTACAAAATAAACCGCAACATCATAATTTTCCATTGGATAAACTTGTACAACTTCCATGAAAACTCCTATATATCAATGTAAAGGTTCTATCTTTGTTGGCATCTTATTATTTTTTGCAAGTTCCCAACAAGATAATAGTTCTTCATGATGGATTTCTGCCCATGCAAGAATAAGTTTTAATTTGTTAGAAGGGAAAACACCTTTTATAACATTGTTGGAATTTATATCTACAAGAATTTCAATACCATTATATTCTGCATGAAAATGAGGTGGGAAATGGTCGTCCCAATAAATATAAATTTTTATTCCAAAAAATTCGCTTAATAGTGGCATACAATGATTATATATCTATTTTCCAGAAAATTCAAAGAGTAATAAAAAAAAATGTAATAGAAAAAAAGTGAATGGTTATGTAGTATAAATTTTTACCCTATTAAAATCAAAAAACAATCCTCATACGCTCTCTACTCTGTTCACCACATATTTTTTATGCTAGAATAAAATGTAGAGGTTGAATTAAAATATTTATGAAAACAGTTTACGTTATTGGTCACAGAAACCCTGATTCAGATTCCGTTATTTCGGCGACTGCCTATGCCAGATTAAAGCAAAATCTTGGACAAAACGAATACATTGCCGCCAGGGCAGGGAAAATTTCGCCCCAGACTGAATATATTTTCAGCCGTTTTTCCGTGCCTGTGCCGGAATACATTCCTGATTTAATTCCTAAAGTTAAATATTACATGAGCGGAGAGTGCGAAACAGTTTCCACAGGAACGTCTCTTTGGAATGCCATGGAAAAAATGGAAAAAAACGACACAAAAGTTCTTCCTGTTGTGACAAAAGACGGAACTTACACCGCCTTGCTGCATTACAATGCCTTTGCACGTAATGTGGTAAAAATCCTGAACCCGGAAAAAGCTGCGGCTGTTTCCACAAGTATATCGCTTGTTTCCGAAACGCTTTCGGCACAACCTATAACTGTAAGCAACGAAGACAACATCTTCAAATGTACAATTCTTGTGGCAGCAAGTTGTTTTGACACATTCAAGGAAATGCTTTCCCTGCATCCTGTAGAAAACCTAATTGTCCTTACAGGCGACCGTACCGACGTGCAGGAATATTGCATAAACCAAAAAGTCCGTGCCGTAATAATCACATCTGGTCACACAATGGACAAGAAACTACGGGACCTAGCAGAAAAAAACGGCGTTTCCGTCTTGATAAGTCCTTACGACACTTCCGCCACGGCAATGTTGATTGTGTATTCTTCACCTGTTTCTTCTGTTGCGGACATAACCATTCCGCCGGTGAACGCCAACGACACTTTGCGTAAAGTTCGCCCGCTTTTGCAAAAGTCTCCAGGTCGTTGCCTTCCTGTGGTAGATGACAACAACCGACTTTTGGGCATAATTTCTGAAAGCGACCTTCTTAGAGAAGCCAACATAGAAGCTGTTCTTGTTGACCACAACGAACTTTCGCAGGCGGTGGAAGGCGTGGACAATTACACAATAAGAGAAGTAATAGACCACCACAGGTTGGGCAACTTTTGCACAAGGCAGCCCATTACGTTCATAAACAAGCCTGTAGGAGCCACCGCCACAATCGTAGCCAATTTATACCGACAGAATCATGTGTCCATTCCAAAGGAAATCGCTTCACTTCTGCTTGCAGGAATTCTTTCGGACACCCTCATTCTGCAATCCGCCACAACAACGGAAGAAGACAAAGAAACGGCTGAGTATCTTTCCAATATAACCAACCTGGACATAAAAACTTTGGGGCAAGATGTTTTGACGGCTGCAAGTCGTCTTGGCGGCAGAAACGCAGCGGAGATTGTACACCAGGACATGAAAGAGTACACGGAAGAAGGATTCAATTTCACCGTAAGCCAGATAGAAGTGGACACCACCGACGAACTTTTGAACCGGAAAGACGAGTTTATCTTGGAACTGGAAAGCGAACGCCGTTCACGCAAAAGTCTTTTTTGCGCCCTCATGGTCACGGACATCACAAAGCTCACCAGCATAATGCTTATTTCGGCGGACTTGCAGTTTTTGCAGGTGTTTGGGTTTCCCAAACTGGACGAAAACGTCTACATCCTAAAAGACATAGTTTCACGCAAAAAGCAGCTGATTCCGCTACTTTCAGAGCAAATAGAAAAACTGGCAACGGAGTAAAACAAAAGGCTGTTGGACTGTGCGGCGTATTTTTGGTCAAATTTTTGCAAGACTTGCCATCTTTCGTTTTTGTTAGTTCTTTTTATGGTTTTGTTATCTAGTATATTAGCCAGTAAAAGGCGGGTAAATTCTCTCAAAAATTTTTTTCATCACTCTTCCAACAACCAATCCAAAACATATTTTTGCTTTATTCCGTCGTAAGAAACAGGAGGAACATTATCCATTGTTAATAAAATCTTTTCACAATTATCTTTTACTGATTTTAAAGGTTTTAATTCTCGGACCAATGTTTTTTCGGAATTATCTGAATCAATTACTGTATATGCCACTTGATAATATGTTTTTTCACCATTATAAATTGCAACAAAATCAATTTCAGAATCATCAACTTTGCCCACATAAACTTCATTTCCACGACGCAAAAGTTCCAAAAAAACAATATTTTCCAAAATATGTCCAAAATCAGCAGGTTTTGTTCCTAGTAAATAATATCTAAGCCCAATATCGCACAAATAATATTTTGCATTTGTAGATAAATATTGCTTTCCTTTTACATCATATCGTTCGGCTTTATAAAAAATAAAACTATTCAAAAGTGCCGAAAGATAATTTTCTACAGTATGATAAGAAATTTTTTGGCAATTTGAAGTCATTGTATTGGCAATATTTGTGGCAGAAGTTAGATTTCCAATATTATCAAACATAAATCGAATAACTTTTTCCAACATTCCAGCATCAGCAATTTTTCTGCGAGCAACAATATCCTTTAGTACAACAGTATTGTAAATTCCTTCCAAATACGACCAAATATCTTTTTCTTCAGAAAGTTGCAAAATATAAGGAAAAGAACCAAACTGAATATATCTTCGATATTTAGAAGGCAAATCAGATTTATCATCATAGGCAGAAAGATATTCTTTAAACGAAAGTGGTTGCATTTTTATTTCTACATAGCGACCAGACAACAAAGTTGCCAATTCACCAGAAAGTAAATATGCATTTGAACCAGTTATGTAAATATCACAATTTTTCATTATAAAAAGGCCATCAACAGCCTTTTGAAAATCAGGAACATTTTGAATTTCATCAAGAAAAATATAATTCATTGATTCAGAGGAAAGTTTTTCTTTTATATATTTATAAACAGAAAGCCAATCTTGTAATTCAAAATAATCAGGGGATTCAAAATTAATTTTTATAATATTTTTTTTGGAAACTCCATTTGATTCCAAGTGATTTATAAACAAATCAAATAGTGTAGATTTTCCGCAACGACGAATTCCAGTAACAACTTTTATAAGTTGTTTATCTTTAAATCGCATAAGAGTTTCTAAATAATCTTGGCGAACAAGTAAGTTTTCTTGATTTTCCATAAATTAATTATATGAACGAAAATCAAATAAGTCAAGTTTTAGAAATACATTTCTAAAACTATGTATTTTTCATAACTTTTAGAAGTGTATTTCTATTATTTTGTTGTTTCCTCCCCTCCACAAAAAAACACTAAAACAAATCTAACATTCCATCTAAATAAACTTCCACCCGAACAATCAAGTGAAACTCTGGCTTTCAGCACTTTCTAAATACAACAAAATCGCTAAAATGTCCTGAAAATGAACCAGAAATTTCATTTTCTTCAACAATTCCATCAAATTTTTCTGAAATTTTTATCATATAATGAACAGGCTTTACACAATTAAAAGAAAACTGCAATTCAGAAGGAGGTGGATGTAAATCCGAATCAATCATTCGTAAATGTAATTCTTTCCCAGAAAGCGTTCCTGTATAAAATTCAGTGGAATAGCCGCCTTTCAAATATGTTGTTTTTACTGATGCTGTTATAATTTTTTCTTGAATACTTTCAATTACAAGATACTGTGTCATATACGAATTCTTATAAACATAATATCCAAGTATTTTTGCTTTTTGTTCTTTTGCTTCAATTCCATCAATCAATATTGACAAGTCGGGTTTGGCAAAATCATCTGGTATTTCACCTAATTTAATTTTGTTTGTCTGCAAAATAGAAGCCATACGGTCGGGGGAAATATCAACAGATTTTTTTTCTGCAATTTCTTTATCATCTTCGATTGAAACAACAGATTCATCTTGTTCAATTTTGCTTCCACACTCTGAACAAAAAATATCCCCTGCTTCAAGCGGACTTCCACAATTTGTACAAAACTTAGAGTAAGATTGCAACTTTGATGAAGTAAAATCAATTTTTTGAGGACTGTTTTCTGCCTGCTGAAACTGTTCCTTTTTTGATTCAAGATTATTCATCATAATGACAAATCCCCTTCATCAAATAAGAAATCTTCACTTGTAATTGTTGTTAGAGCAGCTTTTGTGCGCTCTGATTCTTTTAAACTTATCACACGGGAATTTTTCTTTCTGACAACCGAATCGAAAAATTTTCTGATTGTGCGTCCGTTTGCAAAATCGGAAGAACGATTCTGCCATATTTGCTGAACAAATTGTTCTGCAAGATTTTTTGCTTTATCAGTAAGTGTAAGTTGCTCTTTTTTTGCATACAAACAGAAAAGTTCATATAATTCAGTAGCATTATAATCGTCAATATGAATATGATGAGTAAATCGGCTGGAAAGACCTTGATTGGTGGCCAGCCATTCGGTCATTTTGTTTTCATAACCGGCAACTACGACAACAAATTTTCCACGGTCATCTTCCATGCGTTTCATAAGTGTGTCTGTTGCTTCATGCCCAAAATCATCTTTTGCTAAAGTGTAAACTTCATCAATAAAAAGAATCCCACCAGTGGCATCATCGCAAAGGCGTTGCATATTCTGTGCGGTATGTCCCACATATTTTGCAACAATTTTGCTTCTATCACACTCTATAACTTTATCGCTTGAAAGCAATCCGATAGAAGCGAACAATTTTCCTATAATTCGTGCAAGTGTGGTTTTTCCTGTTCCAGGATTTCCTGTAAGTGCAATATGGATTTCTGGCTTTTTAGGATTTTGTCCAAATTTTTCCAGTTCTATATTTATTTTGATTGTATTATAAAGTTCCTTAATAACATTTTTTACTTTTCCCATGCCGATAAGTTCATTCAATTCTGCAAAAACTTCTTTTTCACTAGATTTTCTGTTTTCATTATGTGGAATGTCCGTTGCACAAATTGTAGTCAAAGTTTCTTTTGTAAGAGATTCAGCTGGTAAGCGAGCAATACGAGAATCCATGCGGAGTTTTATTGTATCAAAAAGATTGCGAACGGCACGAGCATTGGAAAAATCTTTTTGTTTGTTTTTGCAAAGTTCTTTTATTGCATTTTGAGCAATTTTTTCAGCATTATCATCAACTGAAAAAACAAAATTAGCTTTTTTCATTTGTAAAAGAAGAATGTTGAACAATTCTTCTGAAGTATAATCTTCAATATGAATTTTATGTCCAAAGCGGCTATCCAACCCGGGATTCATCCGCAAAAAGTTTTGCATTTCATTTTGATAGCCTGCCGCAATCACAACAAACTTTCCCCTTTCATCTTCCATGCGTTTTAAAAGAGTTCCAACAGCTTCGCTTCCAAAGGAATTGGAAGCTCCATCTTGCCCTGCAAGATAATAGGCTTCGTCAATAAAAAGAACTCCACCCATGGCTTTATCGCATAGTTCGTTTACTTTGTCTTTTGTTTGTCCAACGTAACCTGCTGTCATATCCAAACCGGCAGTTTCTACAACTTTATCGCTTGGCAAAAGTTGCATTGCGTAAAAAAGTTTTCCCAAAATGCGTGCAACTGTTGTTTTACCGGTTCCGGGATTTCCCGTAAGGACGATATGAATTTTCGGATTTTCGGTAGTTAATCCCAAATCTTTTCGCTTTTGGTTATTTTGAATAGAATAACACAAATTACGCACAGATTTTTTTACGATTTCCATACCGATAAGTTCGTCCAACATGGAAAGGATTTCTTCTACAGTTTCAATTTTTTTAGAAACAGGCAAATCTTCAATTTCAATTTGTTTTAAATCACGTTCCGAAATAAATGTTTTTTTGCTCAATCGTGCGGCTTGCCGCTGTAAAATTGTAGCAAAAATATCTTTTTCCACAAGCCAGCCGTTTTTGTAGTGCGAAGCCGGGCGGTGCTTGGCTTGTTGCACACAAGACAAAAACGATTTTTGAACTTCTTCCGAAAAGACGAAGCCGCTTGTACGCAGTTTTTCCTCAAGGATTTTGGCGAGGCTTTCGTCGCTCACGGACGGAAAATCATAGAAGCTCACCAAATCCGAAAGCTCGCTTTTTTGTTTAAAAAATTCTTCAAGTGAATCTTTTAATCCAAGCAAAATACATACCGTTTCCGATTTTTTTTCTGTCAAACCAAGCAGAAGTTCGTGAAGATAATTCTGGTCGTTGTGGACTTCGTCAATCAGAAAAACACCTAAGTTTTGTTCTGAAAGATATTTTGCAATTTGCGTGTCGGTTTGATATTGCCGCCGGAATTTATGTGCAGTTGTCCGAGCCACCGTGTCGCAAGCAAGGCAACCTGATTTTTTCAGGAGCGAAATAAAATATTCTGCCACAAGGGATTTTCCTGTTCCCGTTTCGCCACGAAAGACAAGGATGCTCGAGTCCTCGTTCACGGGCATTCCGATTTGCTTTTGCTTTCGCCGAATGACAAGCGTGTCTATGAACATCTGAAGCCGTGTGCATATTTCTTCCAGTCCGATAAAGGCTGAAGGCACTTCTTTCGGAAGCGGTTCTGTGCCGTCCGCTTTCACAGAAAGATTTTGTGCTTCTGCCTGATTCCGTAGAGCAACGGGCTTTTGCGGTGGGGTTGCGACTTGTTCAGGAAGCCGAGTTCCGCACAACCTGCAAAACTTTGCGGATTCTCGGTTTTGTTCAGAACACGACGGACAGATGGGAGAGGTCATTCTGCTACGCCATAGGATTTAAGTAGATTATAGATTTCTTGATATTTTGGGTGGTGATTTTTAAGCCATTGATATGCTGTTGACCACTTTACAAGTTTATTTGCACCTGCTTCTATAAGGATTTTTGAACATTCTATATTCGATTTCAACCAATTATTTGGAATAGTATTATTTGTTGTTAGACCCAGTGGTGCCAAACCAGCCCCATTATAATCATTTATATTAGCACCTAATTTGATTAGAATTTTCAGAATTTCAGCACGTATTTTATAGTTACTATTACTTTTCTCTCTAGTAAATAATAGATGATGAATGGCTTGATTTTCACCAGTATCTTGTGCATTTATTTCTGCTCCCGAATTAATTAGGAATTCTACCATATGTGGATTTCTTTTTTTGACAGATACAGCATACATAAGAGGTGTTTTTTCATGTTTGCCTTTTTTTTTATTTATATTTGCCCCATTTTTTATGCAAGATACTACTTTACTGATATCATTACGTTTTATTGCTTTAAAAAGCATATTTGTTTGATGATATTCACTTTTTAAGAAAATAGGTATTGTCCATACAAGAAAAAAAGAAAGAATTATTATAACAAACATTCTAAATCGGCGATTTCTCAATTCTCTTTTTTCTTGCTCTAATCTTTGTATTCTTTGTACAGTTTCCTGTTGTCGTATTTCTTCTTCCCGCTTTTTACGTTCTTCTTCTTTCTGCTTTCTATATTCTTCTTCTCGCTGATGTGATTCTTCTAGTTGAGCTTTGCGTTCTACTTCTATACCTGTTGCTGTAAGAGCTTCTGTTAAT
>JAZSMM010000055.1:0-5408 GCA_045535895.1 Treponema sp. | reverse complement strand
ATTGTTTTGCCAGATGGTTCTTTAACTGGAGACGGCGTAAAACAAAGAATTCGTCAGGAATTTTTGGAACAATGTAATGTTCACACAATTGTAAGATTGCCAAATTCTGTTTTTCAACCTTATGCTTCTGTTGCTACAAATTTACTGTTTTTTACAAAAGGTGAGCCAACTAAAGAAATTTTTTATTGGGAACATAAGTTGCCAGAAGGTCAAAAATCTTATTCCAAAACAAAACCAATTCAAAAAAAGGAATTTAATTCTTTAAAAGCTTGGTGGAATAATCGATCAGAAAACGAACAGGCTTGGAAAGTTGGAATTGATGTTCTTAAAAATAATGGATACAACTTGGATATTAAAAATCCATTTGTAAAAGATGAAGAAATTGTTTATTCAACTTCTCAAATATTGCAAATGCTTGGTGATTCTTTTGCAAAAAGTGAATCTTTGTTGGAAGAGTTAGGGGAAGGGCTTTAGTGTGAAACGGGTTTATAGGATTTTCACCCTTGAGGAATTCTGTTGAATTTCGTATACTGAATCCATGTTAGAGAAAATCACAAACACTTTTTCAGATGTAATCCGTAAATTAAGTGGCAAGTCCACAATCACAGAAAAAAACATTGAAGAAACCGTAGAGCAAATAAAAATTGCTTTGCTAGAAGCCGACGTAAACTTGCGTGTTGTTCGCCGCTTTGTGAACAGCACAATAGAAGAAGCGAAAGGCGAAAAAGTCCTTAGGGCTGTAGACCCCGGCCAGCAGTTCGTAAAAATCATACACGACAAAATAGTCTCTCTTCTGGGCGATGAAAAAACCGACTTGAAGTTAAAAGGACCGGACACACTTTCCGTTATTTTGTTGCTTGGTTTGCAAGGTGCCGGTAAAACAACTGCGGCATCCAAATTGGCGGCTCGTCTTGCAAAGGAAGGCAGAAAACCCATGCTCGCCGCCTGCGACCTTGTTCGTCCAGCCGCCGTTCAGCAGCTATGCGTTCTTGGAGAAAAAATCGGGATTCCAGTTTACCATGAAGACACAAAGGACGCTGTAAAAGTTGCAAAGAATGCCGTGGTGCAAGCAAAAAAAGGCGGCTTTGACACATTGATTATAGACACCGCAGGTCGCCTTCAGATTGACGAAGCCATGATGGAAGAAATTGCCGCCGTAAAAAAAGCGGTAACTCCAGACGAACTTCTTTTGGTTGCGGATGCAATGACAGGTCAAAATGCCGTGGAAATTGCCAAGACATTTGACGAAAAACTTGGACTTTCCGGTGTAATTCTGACCAAGTTTGACTCTGACGCTCGTGGCGGTGCGGCTTTGTCCCTTAAATCAATAACCGGCAAGCCGATTCTTTTCATAGGTACAGGTGAGAAAACCACCGACTTTGAGCCTTTCCATCCGGAACGCATTGCAAGCCGAATTTTGGGAATGGGCGACATCGTTTCTTTTGTAGAAAAAGCCCAGGAAACCATAGACGAAGAAGAAGCCGCCAAACTCCAGAAAAAAATGATGAGCGAAACATTCACGTTGCAGGATATGCTTGACCAGTTGCAACGTGTAAAAAAGATGGGTTCGCTGCAATCGCTTATGGAGATGATGCCCGGTCTTTCCGGACAAATAGGCGACCAAGACATAGACACCAGTGCAATGAAAAGTCAAGAGGCAATCATTCTTTCCATGACAAAAAAAGAACGTGCCAACCACTTGATAATAGGCCCCAGCCGCCGCAAGCGCATTGCAAAAGGTTCCGGAACTTCCGTTGCAGAAGTGAACCGACTTATAAAACAGTTTGAAAAAACTAGGCTTACAATGAAAAAGCTCACCAAAAACAAAGGAATGCAAGCCAAGTTTATGCAACAGTTTGGCGGAATGTGATTTTTGTGTAAAATTTGACAGCGAGTGCAAAACGCATACCATTTAAAGTATACCCTTGAATGGAAAATCTTTGTTAAGGAGCGTTACTCGCATGAAAAAAGAACTTGTGGAAAAACTTAACGCCTACATCGCTGATATAGGCGTTTCTTACGTCAAACTGCATAACCTGCATTGGAATTTGAAAGGCTTGCAATTCAAGGCAGTGCATGAATACCTTGAGTCGTTGTACGACAAATTTGCGGATGTGCTGGACGAGGTGGCGGAACTTCTGCGTATGAACGATTTTGTTCCTGCCGCCAGCATGAAAGAATATCTTTCCATGGCAACAATAAAGGAACTTGACGGTTCTGTTGTTGACACAAAAACTGCGATGGAAATTGTTCACGGGGACATGAAAATCTTAAAAGCAGAAGCAAAAGAAATCCGAAAACTTGCTGATGACGAGGATTGCTTTGGTGCTGTGAACATGATGGAAGACAACATCGCCGATTACAACAAAAATATCTGGTTCTTGAAGGCTATGCTTTCCTAGAAAAAAAAGCCGCACTTCACATGGGTGCGGCGTTATACGATATTGCTTCTTTTTATTTTACCGATTAAATAATATGAAGCAATTTGGATTGATTTTTTCAGAAACCGAACTAACATTCAGAATGTTCGCCATGAAGGCAACAGATGTAAAACTATTGATTTTTTCTGACCCAGATTCTGCGAATTCCCCTGAATCCAAGCCAGAAACAATTTTCCCAATGGAAAAAGAAAGCGACGGTGTTTGGTTTTTTTCGAGTTGTGACAAAAGTTTTTTTTCCGGCAAAAAATATTATAAATACAGAATTACAAACTCCGAAAAAACTTATGATGTTGCCGACATATGGGGCTTTTCTGCAAGCGTGGACAGCAAGGCTTCTCAGATTGTAAACGTCAACTCTGATGGTTGCATAAAAGAATGGGGGGAGTTGTCCTACACAAATCCATTTGGGGATTCTGGAAAAAAGGAAATGCGGTACAGTGACGCTGTAATCTATGAAATGCACATTCGTGACTGGTCAAAAGCTTTTGTTCCTGGCAGTACAGGTAAATTTTTGGACATTGCAGAAAACCTTGAAAACAACGGACTTTTTGCTCGCCATCTGAAGGATTTGGGAATTACCCATGTTCAAATTTTGCCGATGTTCGATTATGCCCAAACAAATGCCGACGAAAACTATAACTGGGGCTACAACCCTTTCCATTATAATGTTCCGGAGGGCCGTTATGTGAGGAACATGAAAGACGGCATGGACTCTGTTCAGCAAATGCGCCGAATGATAAAGGCTTTCCATGATGCTGGAATTGCCGTGATAATGGATGTGGTTTACAACCATACTTCTGGAATTGGGGAATATTCCTTGTACGACATGACATCTCCCGGATATTTTTACCGCAGGAACAGCAAAGGAGAATATTCCAACGGTTCCGGCTGTGGAAATGAAATTGCGACAAATCATGGTGTTGTAAAAAAATATGTAATCGATTCCTTGAAGCATTGGATGACAGATTACCATATAAATGGTTTCAGGTTTGACCTGATGGGCTTGCACGAAAAGTCTTTTATGAAAACCGTTTACAACGAACTTTACAAAATTGACAAAAACGTAATGGTTTATGGGGAACCTTGGACTGGAGGTTTGTCGCCGGTAAAAAATCCCGCTGTAGAAGCAATTCCTGTTAAGGGAAAAAACAAGAGAGGAATCGCAGTTTTTGACGACGAATTTAGGAATGCAATAAAAGGCGGTGAATTCGGTGGTTTTGCGACAGGGCAGGTACAAGGGAATTTTAATGACTATCAAATTTGCCGTGGGCTTTGTGCCGCTACAAACAGAAACCCCTATTCGGCTGAAAAACCGGAACTTACAATCCATTACGCCGAGTGCCACGACAATTACACGTTGCATGATAAACTGGCAATTTCTATTGCGGGTGGAATAGGCCAAAAAGATTGGAAGGAATACGAAGCGTTTTCAGAAGAACAGAAACAGATTCTACGCAAACAAAATAAACTTGCCGCCGCTTTTGTGATTTTGGCACAAGGAACGCCATTTATTAACGGCGGACAAGAATTTTTGCGGACAAAATGCGGGGATGAAAACAGCTATATTTCCTGCGACCAAATAAACCAGATAGATTTATCTTTGAAAGAAAAATTTTTTGACGTTTACAACACCTACAAAGGTTTGATTGCTTTGCGTAAGATGAATCCCGAAGCCTTCGGGGCTAATCCTTGTGCAAAGGCAGAAACTTTGGCTTATGGTGTAACAAAATACACAACAGGAAATTTCTGCGTGTATTTTAACGCCACAAAATGGGAATATGTGGTGGAAACATTTGAGTTTCCTATTCAAATAGATGTTTCCGGTGGTGTAATTCAAGAAAAAAATGCCACAGAAAAAGTAGCCGTTCCGTCCGTAGATTTTATGATTTTCAGACGTTAGGTGGTAATTAAGTTTTTGAATTAATAATTCACTCAGAAAGCTAAACAATATTTATTTACATTTTTTTGGAAGAGAGTTTATTATTTCTATAATAGCATTTTGATTTGATTCCGACAGTTGTTGGAATCTTTGAAGTAGTGAAAACAAATTATCTGACAATGAAATTTCGTTTTTTGTGTTATTTCCGTTTACAAGCCTTTCAACAGATGTATTTAATGCGGTTGCAATTTTACATGCATAGTCAGCCGGCGGCATACTGCTTCTTGTTCCTAAATAATTTTCAATAGAACGTTTTGAAATACCTGTTTTAAAAGCAAGTTCTTTTACTGTCATGTCTTGATAATCCAATAAATCTCTTAGGTTTTCTTTAAATGTATTTCCCATGTTCTATAAAATACTTCAAAAAGCGTATAAAAAATCTTGACATACACATTTTGCGTATTTATAATTAATCATAATACTTCAAAAGAAGTGTTTTCTTTATTAATCACTCATGGAGGTTTTTTTTATGTTGGTGGATTTTTTTACCAGGCTTTACAGGGATCTTACAGAAATTTTTTGTTGGATTTTGCTGATTGGTGCTGCCATAGGCATGGGGATTCTGTTTGATGGGGCGTTCAGGTTTGATGCAGCTCCTTTTGTGGGCGGCGTTGTCGGGCTGGTTGCTGCTTTTGCTTTGGAATTGACCTTCTTGCCTCCGATAATGGTTTTGTTTGAAATAAATGACAAATTAGAAATGATTGGCAAAAAAATGGACAAAAACAACAAAAACGATAATGCCGGTTCTTCCAAAGCGGCAGATGAAAAATCCGCTTACCCAAAAAGCAATACTTGGGTTTGCAAAAAATGCGGAGAAACAAACCCCGAAGGTGCTGTGCTGTGCCGTTCCTGTGGCAGGTAAAGCGGAAAAATTTTACAAAGGCTGCCCGGAAGGCTTTAACTTCTTTCCGGCAGCTTTTTTTGTTTTTGGCGACAAGTGTTTTTGTGAACGGAGTAATAATTATATGCCAAGATTTATTAGAATAATATTTTACGTAGGATTTATTGGATTAGGATTTATGTCTTGT
>JAZSMM010000177.1:0-3386 GCA_045535895.1 Treponema sp. | reverse complement strand
CTCTAATTGTCTTCCTAAGCCCGCTTGGCCTCCGACTTCAATGTCATTAAGTTTACCATGTTTTTTTAGATATTTTGCCCCGATGGTTGCCATATCCATCAATGTAACAGGTTTGTCAGTGCGGTCTGCATGGATTTCTGTACGCATTTGTGTGTATTTTTCCAAAGAACGGCGGAAAAGAGTAGCGTAAGGGCCGTCTGCAACTTTGACGTCCTTTAGAACTGTATTGAAAGTTGTATGCCTGCAGTGGTCTGACCAATAGGTGTCCAATACACGAATTTCTGTTTCTGTGGGGTCACGCCCTTGGTCTTTGAAATAGTTTTGCATGAAGGCAATGTCTGCCATATCCATTGCAAGCCCCATTTTTTTGTGACATTCAGCAAGTCCTTGATGGTCAAGACCGATAAAACCTTTTGCCACAGGGATGTCGGCTGGAACGTCTGCTGTCATTGCAAGAGTTTCGGGAATTCCTGCGGAAGCAAGGCGTGAGTCTACCGGGTTGATTAGGTAGTTACGAATCTTTTCTACGTCCTGAGCACAAATTGTGCCAGAAAGGATAACCATCTTTGCACATCTAACGCGAGCCTTTGCACCGTTTTCTGTGCTGTCCAAAGCAGCTGTTAGCAAGGATAAACATTGCTCTGCGGAATCGGAGCGCTGGTCGTATTGTCCCGGAAGGTATTCCCAAACAATTACTGTGTCTTCTGGCTGTAGAGGGATATGGGTGAAATAACAAATGTCACTCTGTGGTTCACAAAAGATGCGAACAGTTGCTGCCTGTGCTGTGGCTTCGTCCACATTCTCTACGTCGTAGCGGTTCAAGTAGCGTACGCAGGTTATGCCTTTGATTCCAAGAAAACCGCACAACTCCGACATGATACGCTCTGCCTCGTTTTGAAAACCTTTCTTTCTTTCTACATATAAACGGAACATTTTGCCATTGTAAAGATTATGTTGGAAAAAAACAACTGGTATTGTTATGGGATGGATTTTATGTAGTTGTTTTATATAGTTGTGGAAAAAAAAGGAAAAACATGGTATCATGCATTAATGGAGGTATTTATGAAAAGAATCATTTTCATTGCGTGTCTTGTGTGCATGGGATTGACTATGTTCTCCTGTGCAAGCAACAAGGAAGTCTCACAGGAGCAAGTCAACGAGGCATTTGACGCTGTTTACGAGGTTTACGAGTCTTTTCTGTTGCTAGACGGAGCGAAGACCTATACGGTTGTTGAAGGGGACACTCTTTCGGCTGTTGCTAAGAAATTTTATGGAGAAGACAAAGGTTATTTTTTCCCCGTTATTATGTTGGCATCATCAGAAACGATTCTTGACCCAGATTTGATTCAAGTGGGCATGAATTTGACTGTGCCGGATTTAGACAAAAATTTGGAAAGAGAGGTTTCTCGTAGCCACATGAAAAAATTTTTCAAGGATATTGCTGATATCTACAAAACAAAGAACACAGAAGTTGCCGATTCTGTAAGGAAAGAACTTCTGGCAATATCAAAGTCTTTATGATTTTTGCATTGTTATAGAAAGGTTTCTAAAATTTGTTTTTTTTATGAGACCTTTCTTTAAATTTTTTTTGGAGATGTGACATCCACTTGAATATCCGTGTAATGGCTTGCTTTTGTGTTGTGCCTTTTCTTTTTTCCTGCTCATTGAAATACACAGAGGAAGAACTGGAAGAATTAGGTGTGCCGGAGATTGTCTTTAGCGATGCAGATTATTTGCGTTATGAAGACGGAAAAGTTGTGGTCCAAATGCAAGCAGATGAACTTGAACAATATCGTGATGACAATGCAATGTATGCGAAAAATGTGAATTTCAAAACATTCAACGCGGAAGGAAATCTTTCTGCGGAAGGCACTTGCAATTTGATTTGTGCCAACACGGTTTCCGATTCTTATGTTCTTATCGGAAGTGTTGACCTCGTGTCCCATGAAAATAAGATGTCTTTGTCCACACAGAATTTGAGCTGGGACGGACGTTCGGAGCAGCTTACAAGCGGGGAGCGTGACAAAGTTTCAATTTCCAAATGGGACGACCAGGAAAGCAAGACAGAAACCACTGACGACGACGGAACGTCCCGTATCGGCATAAACATGACTGGTTCTGGTTTTTCCGCCAGCGGAATCAGCCGGAGTTTTCAGTTTACTGGACCTGTTTCCGGTGTGATTATACAGTATGATGGAAACCAAGAAGAAAGCAAGGAGACTTCGGAATGAAAAGGATTCTTGTTTTTTGTGTTTCTTTGTTCCTGTTGAATTCTGTTTTTTTTGCAGACGAGGTTATTGAATTCAGTGCGGACAGGATGACCGGCATTACAGCGGAGAATGCGGACTACACCAAACTTTCCGGCAATGCAAAGATAAAAACTTCGGACATGGAGATTTCCGCAGACACCATAGAACTTAGTGGCAAGAACTTTCGGTTTATAAAAGCTACGGGCAACGTGGTAGGCGTGAACAGCAAGGAAAAACTTGATTTTACTTGCTTTCAGATGGATTATGACAGGACGGAAAAAATAGCGGTGTTCACAGGTTCTGTTCATTTGGTGGATGGACAGAACGATGTTGTTGCGGACGCACAGAGGATAGAATACAGGGAGCAAACAGGAATAGCTCTGATGCAAATAAACGTAAAAATCCTTCAAAAAGAAAATGTGTGTACATGTGCCTTTGCCTTGTACCGCAAACAACAGCAGCTTTTGGAGATGACGGGAAATCCAGAAGTCGTTCGTGGAAAAGATACTTTCCGCGCCCAAGAGATAACATTCAATTTGGATACGGAGGAAATCACTTTGGATGGTCGTGTGCGTGGAACCGTTACGGAGTCTTCTGGTTCTGCAGGCAAAACGGATTCCGCTGGTGAACCTAAGAACAAGCCTGTAGCAGGAGAACAGCAGGAAGAAGACGATGAATCTTCTGGCGGCGACAGTTTGAAAGCCGGGGAAGGAGAAAACATAGATGGATGAGCGGTATGACAAACATGTACTGAAAATAAACAGTTTGTATAAATCGTTTGGCAAAAAACAGGTTGTCCGCGGCGTGGATTTTTCCATGGAAACCGGGGAAATTCTTGGTCTTCTTGGACCAAACGGTGCAGGAAAGACAACATCATTCTATATGATTGTAGGTTTTTATCGCCCCACGGCTGGAGAAGTTTTTTTGGACGGGAAATGCATAACCAGGCTTCCTATGTATAAAAGAGCCAGGATGGGGATTTCTTACTTGCCGCAGGAAGCGTCGGTATTCCGGAAACTTACGGTGGAACAAAACATTTGGGCGGTTCTGGAAACCCGCAAAGATTTGACGAATGCGGAACGCAGGGAAAAACTGGAACAACTCATAGAAGAATTCGACATAGGCAGAATCAGAAGC
>JAZSMM010000291.1:0-1504 GCA_045535895.1 Treponema sp. | reverse complement strand
CTGGCAAACATTCCCACATCCGGAACGATGGGGACATCGTTTTCCGAATGGCAGTCGCAATATGGGGACACATCCACCACAAGGCTTATATGGAAATGCGGCCTGCCACGCAACACGGCGGCGGCATATTCGGCCATTTTCTTGTTAAGGATTTCATTGGAATGGTCTCCGCTTGGATTAACCGCATCCTTGGGACAGGAACCAATGCAACGTCCGCAACCTACGCATTTATCGTGATTTATGAAAGCCTTCTTGTCCACAATGGAAATAGCATCATGGGCACAGTTTCGGCGGCACATAAAACAACCAACACACCTGCTTTGATTTACAACAGGTTTTCCGCTAGAATGCATTTCCATTTTGCCTGCCCTAGAACCGCAGCCCATGCCAATGTTTTTTATTGCACCTCCAAAACCAGCTCCTTCGTGTCCTTTGAAATGGTTCAAAGAAATAACAATGTCCGCATCCATGACGGCACGTCCGATTTTGGCTTCTTTTACATATTCACCGTCTTCCAATGGAACATAAGCCTCGTCAAGTCCTTTTAGTCCGTCTGCAATTATGACATGGCATCCCGTGGAAAAAGGTGAAAAACCGTTTTCATAGGCGGCGTCCATATGGTCAAGAGCATTTTTGCGACCACCAACATACAAGGTGTTGCAGTCCGTAAGAAAAGGTCTACCACCCAAACTCCTGACCAAATCCACCACCACTTTTGCGTAGTTAGGACGTAGAAAAGCCAGATTTCCCGGTTCACCAAAATGTATTTTTATGGCTACATATTTGTCGTCAAAATCAATGTTTTTGATTCCGGCAGAAACAATCAATCTGCGCAACTTCTGCAACAAATTTTCCGAAAAAGTTGTACGAAAATTGGTAAAATAGACTTTTGGTAAAGCCTCATTCATAACAAGCACTCCTGACAATAGTTGATTGATAAAACTATTATAAAGACTTTGCAATGAATTGGCTAGAGCTTAAACTTTCCGTTTTTGTTTACGGACGGGGAGCATTATCTCAAAACAAGCTCCTTCTTGTCCGTCTGGGCGAGAAACGGCACGTACTGTTCCGCCGTGAAGTTCTATTATATGCCGCACAATCGAAAGTCCAAGACCCGTTCCGCCGTCTTCTCTGCTTCTTCCAGAGTCAAACCTATAAAAGCGTTCAAATATGCGGCTGCGGGCGTTTTCTGGAATCCCAGGTCCGTTGTCTTCCACAAAAATATGAACCACAGGATTACGCCTGGGACTTCCATCCGGTTTTTTTGTCTCCAATGAAGCTGTAAGTTTAACTTGCGAGTGTTCCGGGCAATATTTTATGGCGTTGTCCACAAGGTTGGAAATTGCCTGTGAAAAAAGCCCTGGATTTACAAAGACATCAATGGACGTTTCGTCTGGCAAAAATACTTGTGACAAAGAAATATTCTTGCTTGTTGCAACATGATAGTAGGTGTTGAACACGTCCGCCACCAAAGTTTGAAGGGCAACTTGTTCTGTTTCTATTG
>JAZSMM010000353.1:0-10421 GCA_045535895.1 Treponema sp. | reverse complement strand
CTCCAAGATAACAAAGTCCTGGAAGACCCATTAAAAGCCATGCAGATGAATCCGATGCTTCTGCACTTAAAGCTGTAACCCAAGGTCCAACTTTTCTGTTGCCCAAAAAAAAGTCTGATGCAGAATTGTTGCTTTTTGCGTTTCTTAATCCTACAAAAACCATAAGTCCCAGATAAAGCACGAACGCAATAATGTGGGCAATTGTCTGTGAAGTTATTACTGCCATAAAAATCAGGGGTGTAATTGCAAGACACCCTTCCTCCATAAGTTTTTATGGTGTAATTATAACTTATCATAGAAAAAAAAGTAAACCGCCTGCACACATATGTTGACACTATGGCAACAAAAACTTTATACTGCCCACATGATTATTAATTCTGTTCTAGCAGTCGTTGTCTCCGTCGTCGCCCTTTCTAAAGGTTTCTGTTGGAGGTGATGTTGCGTTTGACGCAGATTTTGATACGCTGAAAGCGATTCAAGCCCTCCAAACGGAGGGCTTTTTTGTTATACCTTACAAAAAGGAGTAAAATATGATACAAGCCACAGGTGCTCAAATCATCGTTAAAATGTTGCAACGTCAAGGAATAACTATGGTGTCAGGGATTCCCGGCGGGTCAATCCTTCCGTTATATGACGAGTTGGCACGAAGCGACATACGCCATATCCTAGTGCGTCAGGAGCAAGCCGCAGGTTTTATAGCACAAGGCATTGCACGTACAACAGGTAATGCGGCGGTCTGCATTGCCACAAGCGGACCTGGAGCAATGAATCTTCTTACGGCAATCGCAGACGCACGTTCAGATTCAATCCCGATGGTTGCAATAACCGGACAAGTAAATTCTTACTTAATCGGCACAGATGCATTCCAAGAAGCGGATACATTCGGTCTTTCTTTTCCTATAACAAAACACAGCGTCATGGTAAAGTCCCCGCTAGAACTGCTAGAAGCAATTCCACAGGCATTTTCCATAGCACAATCTGGTCGTCCAGGACCTGTTTTGATAGACGTTCCCCGTGACGTACAAACCGCAAAATGTTCTTTTGCCCAATGGCCAGAACCCGGCAAGATTGAAAGAAACGCAGCAAGGTTTCGTACAGAAGGAGAAAAATTTGCCAAAGCAATTGATGAGTTTGCAAGGGTTCTTCTTGCCGCCAAAAGACCTGTTTTGTTTGCAGGCGGAGGATGCAATTCCCCAGAAGCAGCCACAGGAATAAGCAGATTACTTGACATATTGCCAATGCCTGTAGTTTCAAGTTTGATGGGGATTGGATGCCTTCCCCAGTCCAATCCGCTGTGGTGCGGAATGGTTGGAATGCATGGTTCCATCGCCGCAAACCAAGCCATGTATCAAGCAGATGTGGTTCTTGCCGCAGGAGTAAGATTTGACGACAGGGCAACCGGCATTGTTTCCAAGTTCTGTCCAAATGCAAAAATCCTGCACATAGACATAGATGCAGCGGAAGTCAACAAAATCATGCAATCGCTTTGCCATATAATAGCAGATTGCGAATCCGCTTTTCCCGCCCTGGCGCAACGGCTGGACGAATTCGAAGAAAAACCTGCCGACACACAATGGATCAACCACATTTCAGAAATCAGGCGGCAGGAAAGGCAACAGGCCCTGCTTGTCCATGCAGACAAATCTATGATGAACCCACGTTCCTTTATATCCTCTGTCCCGGAGCTAGCACAAAAAGCAGGAATCGCCCCGGACGATTTAATTGTCACCACCGACGTCGGACAACATCAGATGTGGACGGCACAATTTTATCCCATAGAAAAACCACGGCAACTTTTGACAAGCGGTTCTTTGGGAACAATGGGATTTGGCTTGCCTGCTGCAATTGGTGCAGCATTGGCAAACCCCGGCAAACGGGTGGTTTGTTTTTCCGGTGACGGTTCTATTATGATGAACATACAAGAACTTGCCACTCTTTCGGAATTGAATTTGGATGTGACTGTAATCGTCTTAGAAAACGGTTCCCTTGGAATGGTCAGGCAACAACAAGAATTTTTGTTCCAAAAAAATTATTCCGCTTGCCTTTTTGAAAAACAACCAAACCTTGTAGCCATTGCCGCAGGCTTTGGGATAACCGCTGTGGACGTAGCGGATTCAGAGGATTGGTACAAAACGGCTTTTTCACCTTCCGGCAGCGGACCTCGCTTTGTCAGATGTAAGATTGCACAGGCAGAGAACGTGTTCCCTTTTGTTCCGGCAGGAAAAGCCAATGTAGAAGCCATAACAGGAATTAACTAAAGCAAACGACTTTAGGCAGGTTCATTTGTTTCTATTCCTATAAAAGCTGTTACGGATTTTTCCGGTAGCATAAGATTATATTCTGTGAGAGTAAGCCCGATTTTCTGTGTACACGGCAAAACAGAAAACACAAGGCGCTGGACATCCAAAGGCAAATCCCCGTAGCCCGCACTGTAACGTGGCTTTAACAAAAAATTGCTTTCCTTTGCCTGTTCTTCTATTTGTGTAACAAGAATGTCCATATAAGACTCCATAAACATTGCTCCACAAGATTGGGCTACCGCAGCTTTTGCGGTGTCCAGTTTTGTCCAACGACGAACCATTGCATCAACTTGCGGTCCAATTGTAGCCGCAAGCAAAAGAACATGGGAACAATTTTCAAGGCGTTTTGCCAAGTCTTTGCTTTCTAAAAGTTTTTCTGCAAATTCTGTATTCAATGAAAACATTTGGAACAATGCCTGGGGACGTAAAACTTCATGCATTTGAAAAACGCAATTTTTCACCAAATCAACAGTTTCTTTTGGGACAATTTCGCTTTCCTCATAAACGGACGACATCGCCACGGGCTTGGGAAAGCCCAAATAACGATAAACCTCCAAGATGTCCGAAGGGATGTCTTTTGCATTTAATCTATGGTGATACAACAAACCTTCTTCCATACAAAACCTCATCAAGGTTTTATTATGGAAGAAAGATTTTTTTGAATTTGCCTGGCAACCTCTGGTTTATTCATTGTGTAGACGTGGACGGCGTTTACGTCATTTGCAAGCAAATCAATAATTTGTTCTGTGGCATATGCAATTCCGGCTTGTGTCATGGCGGCAGGGTTGCTTCCAAACTTGTCCACTATCGCCTTAAAACGGGCAGGAAGATATGTACCAGAAAGTTTGCAAATCCGAGCAATTTGCCTTCCATTTGTAACAGGCATTATCCCCGCCACTACAGGAACAGTGATTCCTTTTTCACGAATTTTATAAAGGTAATTGTAAAGGATGTTGTTGTCAAAAAACATTTGCGTTGTAAGAAACTGGCACCCAGCCTCTACCTTGCGTTTTACATTCAAAATGTCCTGGCAACTGTTCTCCGACTCCGGGTGTCCTTCCGGGTAACAAGCCCCGCCTATGCAAAAATTCCCGGTTTTTTTTA
Organism: Treponema sp.; assembly: GCA_045535895.1. Classification (GTDB taxonomy): domain Bacteria; phylum Spirochaetota; class Spirochaetia; order Treponematales; family Treponemataceae; genus Treponema_F. The sequence goes on along the minus strand of JAZSMM010000353.1, from coordinate 7,017 downwards.
TTTCTAAAGCCAAGTCGCTTGCATGTTGATATTCAGCAAAAGAATTGTCCTGACCCTCTGGAATGTCTCCACGCAAAGCGAGCACATTTTCAAGTCCTGCTTCTTTAATCTTTTGTAACTGGGTGCAGACAGCCTGACGTGTGGAAGAAATACAAGTTATATGGGCCAAGGCAGGAACGCCAAAGTCATTTTGAATCTGCCGGGCAATGTTCACCGTATAGCCGCTTGTTCCGCCACCGGCTCCGTACGTCACACTCATAAAATCGGGTAAAAGAGAAGCTATCTCTTTTACAGCTTCTTCAACAGAGTCATAAGCAGTGTCGGTCTTTGGGGGAAACACCTCAAAGGAAAGACAAGGTTTGCCGGACACAAGCAAATCGATTATTTTCATAAAAAAAGAATATCGTTTTAGCGGACTTAATGCAATAAAAATGCTAGAATATACTCAACATGAAAAAATTCTTTTTTGTTGTCTTTGCTTGTTTGTTTTTTATTTTTTTTGCTTTTCCAAATAAAAATCCGCAAAGGATTGTTTCCCTTGTTCCTGCAATAACGGAAACCATATTTGCAGTTGGCGCAGAAAATTCTCTTGTGGCCCGCACAGATTTCTGCACTTTCCCCGCACAGGCCATGGCGTTGCCTTCTGTAGGTGGTTTTGACGGCAAGGCAATCAGCTTTGAAAAAATAATTGCGTTCAGTCCTGATTTAGTTTGTTTGGCAAAAGGAATGCACGACCATTTGATTAATCCTTTGAAGTCCCGTGGAATCCAAGTTTTTGTTTCTTCAGCAGAAAACCTGAACGACATTTTGGACGAAATAAAGTCAATCGCAGAACTCACAGGACGCTTGCGGCAGGGGGAACTTTGCCTTTCCCAAATTGAATCCCAGATAGAATGTGCAAAAACTTTGGCAAATTCAACAAGGAAAAAACGGCTGTGTGTTTATTGGGAAGTTTCAGCAAAACCCTATTTTACCTGCGGGAAAAAATCCTTTGTAACGGACTTGCTGAAAATCCTGGGGGCAGAAAACATATTCAGCGACATAGACCAATCTTATCCACAGGTCAGCGAAGAGAGCATTGTCAGTAGAATGCCGCAGATGATTGTCTTCCCTGCCCACGCAAAAAACAACAAAACCAACTTTATTCTGGAACGCAAAAATTGGAAGAACATTCCCGCTGTTGCACAAGGAAAAGTTTTTGCTGTTGACGGGGATTTGTTTTCCCGACCTGGACCAAGAATAGGACAAATGGCTATGGCTCTCGCAGAAATATTAGTACGCTCAGGAACAAACCCGTGAAAAAAAATTTTTTTGTTGCGTTTTTTTTTATAGCCTTGTCGGTTTTCCTTTTTTCCATGGTAGTTGGAATATGTTTTGGGACAGAACGTATCCGCTTTGCACAAGTATGGCAGGCTTTGTTTTTTCCTGAAAACGCAGAACCCCATGTGGCAATAATTGTAAAAGACATACGCCTTCCAAGAGTTGTTTTGGCAGGATTATGCGGGGCACTTTTAGCCGGTTCAGGTGCCGTCTTCCAAGGTTTTTTTCGTAATTCCTTGGCAGATTCTGGAATAATGGGCATTTCTTCCGGGGCAACTTTGGGTGCAGTTCTTTCCGCCATGATTCCTTTGGGCTTGACTTGTACTTCTGCATTTGTGCAGGCAAACCTTACGGCTTTGTGCGCCTTCGCAGGTGCAATCGCAACCGCCCTGATTGTTTATGCCGTTTCTATGTTTCATGGACAAAGAGGAGACACCACAGCAATAATCCTTACAGGAACAGCTGTTTCTTCTTTTTCTTCCGCTGTCACGTCCTTTTTGATTTTAGTAAAAGACAAAGAACTTTACAGAATGTTCAATTGGACTTTGGGGAGTTTTAACGGCAAAGGATGGGAGGACTTGTTCTTACTTCTACCTGCAACAGGAATTGCGACGTTATTGCTTTTCGTTTGCTCCGGATTTCTGGACATCCTGTCTGGAGGACAGCAAACAGCACAAGCCCTTGGTCTGAACCTGACAACAGCCAGAAGGCTTGTCCTTGCAAGTGGTTCCTTAGCCGCCGCCACTGGAGTGTGCATGGGAGGAACCATTGGCTTTGTGGGATTGGTAGCTCCCCACATAATACGAAGAATATTTTCACCAAAACACAGGTTGCTTGTACCTGCAAGCATGATTTGCGGAGGAATATTCCTTGTTTTGGCAGACACCATAGCAAGATCTGTCGCACCCCCTTCCGAACTGCCGGTGGGCATAATAACAGCCTTGGTCGGAACACCTTTTTTTGTGTGCCTTCTTTTTTCTTCCAAAGGGGATAACCATGCCTAGCCACACTCTAAAGACAGAAGCCTTGTGTGCCTTTTATGGCAAGAACCAAATACTAAAGGACATAAACCTTGTGGTGGAATCAGGGGTTTGCCTGTGCCTTTCAGGTCCGAATGGCAGCGGAAAATCAACATTGCTGTCACTGCTTACAGGAACGAACCCCAAAACATTGTCATACACCGGGAAAATCCTTTTGGACAATGCACCCGTCCACTCAATGAAAACAAAAGACTTGGCAAAAAAAATAGCTTTTATGAGCCAGTCGGAATCCGTTCCATGGAATTTCAGCTGTTTTGACGTGATTCTTTCCGGAAGATTTGCCCACACAAATTTCACAGGCATTTACAGTCAACAGGACAAACAAATAGCTTTGGCAGCCGCAGAAGAAGTAAAAGCAACCCATCTCCTGCAGCGAAAGATTCACACCCTTTCTGGCGGAGAATTTCAACGAGTGCGAATAGCAAGAACTTTTGCACAGCAGCCGAAAATGCTTGTTTTGGATGAACCCATGGCCTCCCTTGATTTCGACATAAGTTTTTCTTTGTTCAAATTGACAAAAAAATTGGCAAAGGACAAAGGAATCGGCGTGCTTGTTTCAATTCACGATATAAATTTGGCCTCTGTTTTTGCGGATAAAATGGCTTTGCTTTCACCTTGCTCAAGAAACCTAAAGAACCAACTGCATTCGGGAACCCCCGGCCAAATTCTAACCCCAGAAACATTGAATTCTGTATACGGAAATGAATTCGGTGTTTTTTCCCACCCGATATACAAGACACCAACCATTTACAATTTAGCCGAATAATCTATAAGTTTCTTTAATTCCACTTTTTGTTCCGCCGTTATCCTGTAGCTTTCAACCGCTTTTTGGATTGTTTTGTTGTGCGTCCAGCGGTCAAGTCTGTGGTTTTCCAAAACTTTGACCGCACTTTCATATTGCTTTGCAAGAGCGGTGGCAAAATACCACGCCTTCATCATTTTGATGTAGTAATTTTCGTTCTTTACGCCTAAAACCAAGTCAAAATGTTCCGGTGAAAATTGCTCGTCCAAAAAATAGTTCATAAAGCAACCTATCCCGAATCGGATTGTGTATGTGTAATTGCTTCTTATCCATTTTTTTGAAAGCTCCAAGACCTGAGGAAGGTTTTTCTTAAAGACTTTTGGTCTAAAACTGTCGCAAGTTGCCCAATTGTCAATAAAAGGCAAAAATTTTTCTGTCTGTGCTGCACATTCCGAAAAACCTGCAATTTGTTCTATCAAAAATGCGTGCAAATTATTTTCTTCGTAATATTCGTGTGGAAGTTCCAGAAAAAATTCCTTTACAAGAGGTTGCTCTGTCTTGAATAATTCTTTTGCAAGTTTTCTAAGGACTGGAGTTCTCACTCCTATGATTTTTTCATTTGAAATTGTCGGCATAAGTTTGCTGTGAAAATCTTTGTAAGCTGAATCTTGTTTTTGAAAAAGAAGATTTTGGATTTGTGTCATAGTTCAAAACGCTCCTTTTGTTGCGTGCAGCCGCTACAATATTTCAAGCAAATCCAACGGGGAATTTATTGTCGCATAACAATCTTCTTCCTTCACATGACCGAATCCATATTTTGCCCAGACAAACAAAACACCTGCCTTTTTACAAGCCAACAAATCCCCTTGCGTGTCGCCTACGTAAACAGGGTTTTGCAAGTTGTTTCTTTGGGCAAGCAACTTTATGTTTTCGTCTTTTTCCAAACCGGTAGCACCAAAACATTCTGTGTCTGTTATATATTCAGCCAGTTTGTTTTTTTTCAAAACAACAGGAATGTACCCGGCTTGGCAGTTGCTCACAATGAAAATCGGATATTTTTTTGAAAGTTGTTGGATTGCTTCAACAATTCCGTTATAGGTAAGATTTTCACTTGTCTTGCCAAGATGTTTTTGTTCTTCTTCACAACATTTTTTCATTAAAACTTTTTGTTCTTCTTTTGACAAATCAGGAAAAAGATTCTGCGCAATTACGTCCATGGTTTTCCCAAATTGTTTTTTTAATTCTGTTCCTGTAACATGAGATGTCTTTGAAAAAAACGTCGCATCTATGGCATCGTTCCATGCCTGTGCCACAACTTCCGTGGTGTCCCAAATTGTTCCATCCACGTCAAAAATAATACCATCAATCTTTTTCATTTTCAGTAATAGATTTCAGCTTCAAAGCAAGTGGCTTTTTCTGTTTTCCCGATAATGACAACTTTTTCGTCTTCCAAAAAGTTACCCATCAATTGTAATCTGTCGCCCAAAGTTGCTTCTTGCGAATAATTGATTCTAAAATTCCTTATGTTTTTGGAACGAAAATCTTCTGGCATGCAATCCATGATATAAGCTCCATACCTGGAATTGTTCATGTGACCGTTTGCGTCCAAATCGCTGTAACGAATAATACGTTCATCCAAAAGTTGCATTTCTTCCGGCACAACGATTTTTCCACACGGAATACCAGCAAAATCCGTTCTGACAGAAGGTAATTCCCTCAATGTAAACTGGTTGGGCTTGATGATTCGTCTGGTTTTCGGATCTACAAGAATCCACAGGCTTGCTCCATAAACCAACACTTGACCTTCTTGATTCAAGATTTCGTAATTGCGAGAAAGTTGCAAACCCGCAGGAGCTTCTTCCCAAGTTTTTATGGTGATTATGTCGTTTGCCATAGGCATTTTTTCTATTCTGAAAGAAGTCCGTGAGACCAAAATTGCAAATCCATTTTCAAGCAACACGTCATAAGTCAAACCACGTTCGTGGTAATCCTGTACGGCCGTATCTGATGTAACAAGCAGAATTTCTGCAAGATTTATTCTATGCTGAATGTCACATCGCCCAAAAAGAAGTTCTTCTTCACGGAAGAAACAATTGTCTTCATGCCATTGTCTGAAATTTTTCATGTCCACAATTATATTCAAGAATCCATATTTTTTACAAGTCTTTGCTTTGACCAACACACAGGCTTTCTATTATACTGTTGCCATGAACAGCCATTCCATGCAAAAACTTTATTTGTCCACCGCTCAAAACGGACCTTTGTGTGTGGGACTAGACACCGACCCTTCTTATCTTCCAGAGTCCATTGTCAAGTCTTTTTCTTCTCCTGCACAAGCCGTTCTTGCCTACAACAAAGCCATCATCCAACGAATTGCCCCAACCGAAAATTCCGCAGGTCTTGCAGGTTGTTGCAAGGTTCAAATTGCATATTACGAAGCAATGGGACTTGAAGGTCTTGCCGTCTACGCACAAACATTGAAAGAAGTACGAAAATCAGGACTTCCTGTCATTGCAGACATAAAGAGAGGTGACATCGCAGACACAGCGAAAGCCTATGCCCGCGCCCATTTTTCCGGAGACTTTGAATCAGACATTATAACCGTAAACCCTTACATGGGGTTTGACACACTTTCGCCTTTTATAGATTTTGCAAAGCCAGAAAATGGAGGAAAAGGCGTTTTTGTTCTTTTGCGCACCTCCAATCCTGGAATGGCAGACTTGGAAAAACTTCCCATTGATTCCGCCTGTGCCCGCTTTGAAAAAGAAACGGTGCTAGACAGGGTGGGGTCGCAATTAAAAACAATTGCCAGTGAATTTGAAAAGATTTATCCAGAAGCCAACTGTTCCCCGGTAGGTGCAGTCGTTGGGTGCACAGAAGAAAGCGACGCCAAACAACTACGCAACACATATCCAGAAATTTTCTTTTTGATTCCCGGTTACGGCGCACAAGGGGGAGCTGCAAGGATTGCTGCAACTTTACTTGGCAAGGCAGGCGGAACCGTGAATTCCTCACGAGGAATCCTGACTGCATGGAAAAAAAATGAAAATTTATTGGAAAAACTAGCAAACGCCACGATAACAATTGATGATATTGCAGATGCTGCAGCCATGGCGGCATGTATATCCAAACAAGAATTGTTAAAGGCTGCAAACCTTTTGAAAGACTAAGCAAAGGAAAACCCATGTCTTGCTCCATAAACCATCCTGATTTTACCACGGCAAAAACAATAAGTTGCACAGAAATCCAAAAGGATGTATTCAACCTTGTGCTGGAATACCAACCTTCAAGACAAAACAAAGCGGCACTACCCGGACAGTTTTTCATGTTGCGGGCAGAACCATCCAACGTCCTTTTGTGCCGCCCAATCAGCCTGTTCCGAGCCGAACCCATAAATCCAGAAGGAAAAGTACGTCTTGTCTTCTTGATTTTACGCAAAGGGCAAGGAACGTCGCAACTATGTGCCCTGCAACCAAACGACCTTGTTACCCTGCTTGGCCCGGTAGGGAACACTTTCCCCGTGCAAAGCGACAATCCAGGCGGTAAAAAAAACAAAGTTTGCATCATAGGTGGCGGCATAGGAATTGCACCGGTGGCAGGATTCGCAGGCACACTTGAACCACATTCATATGATTTTTACGCCTGCTTTAGAACCGGTTGTTACGGTTTGGAAGGTCTTTCCCCCGCACGGCTGTCCATATCCACGGATGACGGTTCTTGTGGTACAAAAGGAATGCTGCCAAATATCCTCTGTGCAGACGAACTAAGACAAAACAAATATACGGTGGTTTATGCCTGCGGTCCTGAACCTATGCTAAGATATGTGCAAAGAATATGCAAAGAAACCGGCATTCCGTGTTACCTGAGCATGGAAGCCCGTATGGCTTGCGGAATGGGAGCTTGCCTTGGATGCAC
>JAZSMM010000042.1:0-2640 GCA_045535895.1 Treponema sp. | reverse complement strand
GGTTGCACAGGCGGAAGGCATATCCCTTTGCAACAAAGACATTGACAACTGGTACGACACGTTGGACACGCTCACTCCGGAAAGCAGGACTTCGATGTGCCAGGACGTAATGGCCAAACGCAAGACGGAGGTGGAGCTTTTTTCCGCAACAGTGATTGAGTTGGCGGAAAAGCACGGAATAAAAGTTCCCGTAAACCAAGTTTTGTACAGGCAGCTCAGGACACTGGAAAAAACCTGGTGACTTGTAGGAAAATTAAAAGTCACATCTTTTCCCACAACGGAAGACTTTCAAAACTGTATGTTTCCGTGAACCATTTTCCGTCTTCCAACTCAAGTTCCCTGCCGTCGATATAATGCTTCCATTTCCCCGCAGGAATGTAATAGGTCACGCTTCCGTCTTCGGTAAAAACCGGAGCCACAAGAAGTTTGTCTCCAAGCATGTACTGCCTGTCCAAGGTTTCGCATGCAGGGTCGTCCGGAAATTCCAACACCATGGAACGCAACACGGGAATGCCTTTTTCGTGGGCTTCCTTGGAGGCTTCAAACAAAAGCGGCTTGAGCGACATCTTTATCTGCGTGAAGATGCGAGCCACATCGCTTGACTGTTCGTCCACGGACCACGGCACACGGTAGGAGCTGCTTCCGTGCAGGCGGCTGTGTGAAGAAAGTAGACCGAACTGAAGCCATCTTTTGAACAAAGCCGGGGGCGGGTTCCCCTCAAAACCGCCTATGTCGTGGCTCCAGAAGCCAAACCCGGACATTCCAAGGGAAAGTCCGCCGCGCAGGGTTTCCGCCATGGACTCGAACGTGGACTCGCAGTCGCCGCCCCAATGGACAGGGAACTGCTGGCCGCCTGCCGTAGCAGAACGCGCGAAAAGACAGGCGTTTCCTTTGCCGTAGGTCTTTTCCAACAAATTAAATACCTGCTGATTGTAAAGCTGCGTGTAATAGTTGTGCATTTTCACAGGGTCGCTGCCGTCAAAATAAACGCCGTCCTCCGGAATTCTTTCGCCAAAGTCCGTCTTAAAGCAGTCCACGCCCATGTCCAACAGAATTTTCAATTTGGACGTGTACCACTCGCAGGCGGCAGGATTGGTGAAGTCCACTATGGCCATTCCATACTGCCACAAGTCGGTCTGCCAAACGGAACCGTCCTGTTTCTTTATAAAATAGCCTTTTTCCTTTCCTTCGTTGAAAAGAACGGAGCGTTGGGCGATGTACGGGTTTATCCAGACACAAACCTTCAATCCTTTGTCGTGCAGGCGACTTATAAGACCTTTCGGGTCCGGGAAGGTGTCTTTGTCCCAAGTGAAGTCGCTCCAATGAAAGCCTTTCATCCAAAAGCAGTCAAAGTGGAACACGGAAAGAGGAATTTTCCTTTCAAACATTCCGTCTATAAAGTGCATCACTGTTTTTTCGTCATAGGACGTGGTGAACGACGTGGAAAGCCACAGCCCGAACGTCCATTCAGGAGGAAGGGCAGGACGACCTGTGAGGGCGGTGTACCGTTCAAGTATTTGCTTTGGGGTTGGTCCGTAAATCACAAAATACTCTAGGACTTCACCCGGCACGCTGAACTGCACCCGTGAAACCTTTTCGCTTGCCACCTCAAAGGAAACAGCACCTGGATTGTTCACGAACACGCCGTAGCCTTTGTTCGTCATGTAGAAAGGCACGTTCTTGTATGCCTGTTCGCTGGCGGTTCCCCCGTCTGCGTTCCATATGTCCACGCTCTGCCCGTTTTTCACAAAAGAACCAAACCTTTCTCCTAGGCCGTAGACATATTCACCCACGCCCAAAGTCAGTTCGTCCTTGACATAGGGAGACGCATCCTTGCTGAACATATGTTCTTCCGGGTGGACATGGCGAACCATGTAACCTGCCGACTTGGATTCGCTGCGGGTAAGGACTTTACCTTTACTGTCCGTGTAGGTCACCTTCCAGGAATCGCCCAGGCAGACGTTCACGGAAAGCTGTCCTGAGGTGAGCTTCGCCTCGGAGTCTGTCACGGTGATTTGAGGGACAAAGGAATCGTCCTTGTTCAACATGAACTCAGGGCCTTTTTCTATTCCCCCTTCATGGTGCGACACACGCACCTTTATGATGTTTTCCATGGGAGAAGAATATCTTACCGTAAGCAAGGTGGCGTTCAAGGAATCCGCCCTGCTGCGTGTGAACTTGACCGGCGCATACACCGTAAGTTCTCTGCCGTTTTTCTGTGCCTCGTAGGCATGGAAAGCAAACTGGGCGGAAAACCCGTCCTTTACAACCCAGTATCCGTTTGTGAATTTCATGTTTCCTCCATAAAAAAATAGTTTATTCTTGTCTATAAGTTGTGGAAATTCCCGACTGGGGAATCCCTGCATAAACTTCCTGCAGCTGCTCGCTCATGGAAAAAGGTTCGTAGCGGCTGATGTCTATTCCCGTGTCCCACATCACAGGTAGAACGCTGTAGTCAAGGCATATCCTGCACACGCTGCGAAGCCATTCTATGCGGCTGTCCACGTCCTTGCCCTTCACCGCTCTATACTCCCCCATTATCACAGGTTTTCCCTGCGAAAGAAAGTGTTCGTGCAGCATGTTGAATTTTTCCTGCAACTCCACATAGTCGTCGTTCGTGCCCCAGTCGTACCTGTACCA
>JAZSMM010000168.1:0-2681 GCA_045535895.1 Treponema sp. | reverse complement strand
ACATGGCTACATCCGACTTCCCCTAGTTCCGCCCCTCGCTCGCATCGGTTTCCTGTCACAAAGCGCCGGGAATTTTTATTTTCGCCATTTCCCGCCGTAAAAGTGTTTATGGTAAGAAGACAGTTGTTTGAACATTTACCGCAACGGCGGAGTTCCAATTCCACATTAAAGGATTCCAACTGTTCAAGAGTTGCTATGCTTGAATGTATTTCCGGAGGAACAAAAGTTTCCGGGTCGTCCCCCACTTGCGGGGCAGTCAAATCCTTCCATTGGTCAAGAGCAATCAAACCCGCCCCGTATGCACCCATCAAACCTGCGACATCAGGACGGAACACATTCACACCGGCGATTTTTTCGAAAGCACGCAAAACCGCATCATTGTTGAACGTACCGCCTTGCACCACAACCTTGGAGCCAATCTCAGAGGCTTTGCGCAACTTAATAACTTTGAACAAAGCGTTCTTTATAACCGAATATGAAAGCCCGGCAGAAATGTCGGCAACAGTCGCACCTTCTTTTTGGGCTTGCTTTACACGGCTGTTCATAAAAACAGTGCATCGGCTGCCCAAATCCACTGGACGTTCGGCAAGCAAAGCCTTCTTGCTGAATTCTCGGACATCCATTCCCAACGAACGGGCAAAATTATCCAAAAAACTGCCGCAACCGGAAGAACAGGCTTCGTTGAGCTGAATGGAAGTTATCGCGCCGTCTTTCATACGCAGACACTTCATGTCCTGTCCGCCTATGTCAAGCAAAAACTCAACGCCCGGAACAAAAAAGTCCGCCGCACGATAATGGGATATGGTTTCCACCTCGCCGGAATCCACCCCAAGGGCGGCCTGAAACAGAGCCTCTCCGTAACCCGTGGAAACAGACCTTGCGATGTAGACAGAAGGCGGAAGCTGACGGTATAAATCCTTTAACACACGGACAGCAAGTTCCACGGGATTTCCTGCGTTCACGTCGTAAAAACGCCAAAGAATTCTTCCTTCCGTGTCTGTTAGAACAGCTTTTGTCGTGGTGGAACCAGCGTCAAGTCCAAGGAACACAGGTCCTGCCGCCGCCGCCAAATCCGCAGACACAGCCATTTCTGCGGCGTGCCTACGGTGGAATTCTTCCAGTTCAGACTCGTTGCGGAACAAAGGTTCAAGACGTTGAACCTCGTTCATCTCCGCGCCTACAAGATTTTTCAGGCTGTCACGAAAAGCAGAAAGAGACGGAAAACCTACACCTTTTTCTTTGGCATGACCACAATTTATGGCACGTTCCGCAGAAAAAGCCGCCCCGGCAGCCACAAAAAGTTGTGAATTTTGAGGAACAATTATGCACTCATCGGTCAATTTTAAGGTTTCTATAAAACGATGGCGCAATTGATCCAAGAAATGGAGCGGTCCACCCAAAAACGCAACATGACCTCTAATTGGTTTCCCACAGGCAAGACCAGAAATCGTCTGACTTACAACAGCCTGAAAAATACTGGCGGCAATATCCTCCCGGCGTGCACCTTCGTTTATAAGCGGCTGAACATCCGTCTTGGCAAACACACCACAACGAGCAGCAATGGGATAGATGGTCGTAGCACCTTTGGCAAGTTGGTTCAAACCCGGGGCATCTGTTTCCAGCAAGGCGGCCATCTGGTCTATAAAAGCCCCCGTTCCGCCTGCACAAGTACCATTCATGCGCTGTTCAACACCACCGGAAAAATAAGTTATTTTTGCATCCTCTCCCCCAAGTTCAATCGCCACGTCAGTTTTTGGGATTAATTTTTGAACAGCGGTAGTTGCAGCAACAACCTCTTGTATAAATGGAATGGAAAGCCACTGGGAAACAGCAAAGCCGCCGGAACCCGTGACTTTTATGCTAAGCGGCTGGTCAGCTCCAGCTGGAACTTGTTTTTCCAACGAGTCCAGAGCTTTTTTAACTACAGAAATAATCGTACTACGAATATCCGCTAGATGCCGCTGATAGTCGCTATATATAATATTATCGTCATCATCTAATGCAACAAATTTAACCGTTGTAGAACCAACATCAATTCCTATTCTGAATGCATTCATATTAACAATATCCTTTTGGTAATTCTACACAGATTTCTGAAAAACCTCAACAACATTATTTTTCATTCAATTCCAAATACACCTGTGGAGAATCCTGGCTTGAACCGTCTTCCAGCGTATTGGCGGCATCAACTTCAGCGTCCTCTGCAACGGAGTCCTCTAATGCTTCCGAATCACCTGCCTCGGCGGGTTCTGTTGGCTCTGTTGAATCCATTGGTTCTGTCGATTCTGTTGAATCCATTGAATCCATTGGTTCTGTTGGCTCTGTTGAATCCGCAGCATCTTGGCTTCCTTGCCCTTCCACAGCTTCAGAAATCTCGGATGAGTCCAAAGAAGTGGAATCTCCTTCAAAAACAGTGTTTTCTTCTGCCGGAACAGCACTTTCAGGAGATTCCAAAATTGCAATTTTTGCCAAAAGCTCTTGCTTTTCTTTTGCATGAAGTTCGTCTTGTCTTTGCAAAAGGTTTATCGCAGCAGAAACGGTTTCTATTCCGATTTTATTTCCCAAAGATGTCAACGCTCTGACATAACCACCCAACGAATTTTTCCAAGGCGTATCCTGCACCAAATCCGCTATGTGGTTAAAGTCCGAAAACTGGGAGTCAATGTTGGACAAAGCTGCTA
>JAZSMM010000273.1:0-5972 GCA_045535895.1 Treponema sp. | reverse complement strand
GAAGGCTATCTGCAGGAAACTACAGACATCTTGCAGCGCATTCGTGAACTTGCAGTACAGTCCGCAAACGGTATTTACACCGAAGAGGATCGCATGCAGATTCAGGTTGAAGTTTCTCAACTTGTTTCCGAAGTTGATCGTATTGCAAGCCAGGCGCAGTTCAATGGCATGAATATGCTTACAGGTGCATTTGCAACCGATTCTGTGTCGGGTCGCATTATGCAACTTCAAATTGGTGCCAACATGGACCAGAACGCTCGTGTGTATATCGGCACAATGACGGCTCAAGCTCTGGGTCTGAAAGGTGTGCAGGGTGAAGCAGATGAATCAGTGTCTATCTCTGCACCTGAAACCGCCAACTCAACAATCGGTTATGTTGACGAAGCACTAAAGACCGTTTCAAGACAACGGGCTGATTTGGGTGCATATCAAAACCGTTTTGAAATGGCTGCAAACGGTGTTGCGATTGCCGCTGAAAACCTTCAGGCTGCGGAATCTCGCATTCGTGACACAGACATGGCTTCTGAAATTGTCGATTACACAAAGAACCAGATTCTTACACAGGCTGGTACAGCAATGCTTGCTCAGGCAAACGTTCAGTCACAGAATGTACTTGCGTTGTTGAGCTAAGAAAAAAACAAATCATTAAAGAGATATCTGGATGTCATCTTTTTAATGATGATGTAGTCAGAACGGGAGTGGTGCGCCCCTCTCCCGTTTCTTTTCAAGGAGGAAGCCCATGAGCATAAGAACCATTGGGCAGAATTTGGCAATGGATGGCCACCCTTTTTACTCCACAAGTCCTGCGACACATACGCAAAGACCTGCGAATGAAATTCAAACTTTGATGCAGGATCCCGGAAAAGTAGCCGAAACTATTGTCCAAAATCTTGCAAAAATCAAGAAAGATGTACAGGAATTGCAAAAAATTTCTGACTCTATGGGACACGAGGTACATTTCAACGTAAACGAAGAACTGGGCCAGGTTGTTGTCAAGATTGTTGACCCTTCTACCGATAAGGTAATAAAGGAGATACCGTCCGCAGACGTGCAGCAGTTGCAAATCAAAATAAGAGAAACCATAGGTTTGTTGGTTGACGAAAAGATTTAGCATCTGTGTGTTCTTTCGGACACATGAAAACGATGGCTGGAATCAGTTTACCCGGTGTCAGTGACAAGTACAAAACAAATGATCTCATTGAAGCACTGATGAAACAAGAGCGTCTTCCGTTGGAACGAGAACAGAAGACGCTTGATGGGTATAAATTGCAGCAAGAGGCTTGGCGCAGCGTCAACCAGAACATGTCGTCTTTACGCGAAACCGCCCGTTCCCTTTATTCCTTTGACAATCCTTTTAACAATAAAACGGCAACTTCCACAGACGAGGCCGCAATATCAGCGGAACCTGGAAGAGATGCTGCGTTTGAATCCTTTAATATAGATGTAATAAACCCTGCTACAGCCGATCGTTTTCTTTCCAAGGAAATAGAAAAATCTACAGAAGTTCCCGCTGGAACATACAAGTTTACATCTGGGGATAAATCCGTAACAATGAACTGGCGGGGCGGAAAAATTCAAGACTTTGTCACCTCTTTAAACAGACGTGGGGGTGAAACCATAAAAGCCACATTAATTGGCGTGTCACCGGGGAAACAGGCATTATTATTGGAATCATTGCGGACCGGTTCAGAAAATAAATTGGTATTTGAAGACTCTGCGCTGGAATTCGCCGAGTCAATAGGGATGATCCAAAAAATAAAACCTGAGCCGGTTTCTTTTGGAACAAAAACAAATGATTTGAAAGAAAGTCCTGCAAATGGAAAAACTGTGGAACAAGACGGTCTTCCTGCCCTTTCAAAGGATGGCGTTACGATAAACGGGAATGTAATAACAGTACCGCAAAGAAGTAGTTTTTCCATTGACGTACCTAATGCGATTTCTATCGACCCAAACCAGCGAATTGAATTCACCATTGCGGAAAACAAGGTGGATGACATAACCACGGCATTAAACGAGCAAGCTCGTTCGCCCGTGTTGCCAGGACCGTGGGGAATTACATTCAAGGGAATAACTGTAAACAATATTCAGTCCGATACCACACTGCCGCCAAATTCAACAGCACAACAAATAAGAGAACCTCTTTTACCTGTGGAAAACAACGACACCGTATTTTTGAGGATGAAGGACGGAACGGAAGAACAAGTACCGTATTCTAGCGCAGAAACAACAGAGGACGGTGGAAAAAAATTTTCCGTGCAGGTTTCAGATTATCCAGACTTGGATTCCATAATAGTAAGGAACAGAAACACGGGAAAAGAACTTTCGATTTCCACACCGGAATCATTCAACAGAAACGCGGATTTGGGCTTTGAACCGGTGAATCCTGCAAGCACTGCGGACGACGCAAGAATTAAATATGAGGGAATAACCATAACCCGTCCCACGAATTCCATAGACGATGTTGTGCCAGACGTTACACTCAACGTAAAGCAAAAGACGGAACGAACGGCAACGATAACCATAGGACCAGACACAGAGTCCGCCAAAGAATCTTTGATTACTTTCATCGGCACATACAACCAAGTCATGGCGGAGTTGAATATACTCACACAAAACAAGCCGGAACTCATCAGCGAACTAGAATATTTGGATGAAAAACAAGTTGAACAATATGAACAATGGCTGGGGATGTTTCAGAGTGATTTTAGCCTGACAAATGGGAAAAGCACCATGCAGACTATTATGTCCACTGCATACATAGTGGAAGGAAACGAAGACATATCCATGCTCTCCCAAATCGGTATATCTACCAGTGCAGACTCATACACGGGGTTTTCCGCCGCAAAACTTAGAGGCTACTTGGAAATAAACGAAAAAGTTCTTGACAATGCGTTGGAAAACAACTTGATTGAGATAAAAAACATCTTTGGATATGACAGCGATGGTGACTTAATTATAGACAGCGGAATCGCATACCAGCTTGATAAAAAATTACAGAGTTTTGTTCAATCCGGTGGCATTCTTTCTACAAAAATTTCTACCCTAGATACAAGGATATCCAGTTCAGAATCAAAGATTGACAGGTTGGAAACGCAGATTGACGCAAAAGAACAAGAACTTAGGCAAAAATACAACCAGATGGAATCCACGCTGAACAGTTTGGAGTCCCAATCGGAGTCGATAACAAATTCTTTCAACAATAATTCAAGGAAATAAAGCGAGGGCAAGATGGAAATTTTTATCAACGAGCAGAAAGCAGACATAACACTGGACAATGAAAAACACCTTGGAGAAGTACTTGCTGGGTTGGAACAAGAATTTGCCCAACACAACGCAACCACTGTAACAATCGCAGTGAACGGAAAAATAATCGCAGCGAACGATTTTGATTCCATCATAAAAATTCCCGTGGACGATGTGCAAAAACTTGACCTTATAACAATCGCACAGGATGACATCACAGCCGCATTCAAAGAAGCAGGAGAATGTTTTGCCTCGGTGTCAGAGGAACTCAAGGAAATTTCCGTCCAATTTCAAAATGGGCAGGATAAAGCAGCTATTGCGGCTGTAAAAAAACTTGCGGACACGGTGGATTCTTTTTGCCACGTAGCCACCCTTTCTGGCCTGTTCCCCGCAAAATTCGGTTGCCTAACAATAGACGGAAAGACAATTTTGGACTTTTTCGAAGACTTTGCCCCCATTCTGACCGAATTTGAGCAGGCTCTGCAAAATTCCGACTCTGTTTTGATGGGTGATCTTGCCGAATATGAAATAAGCCCAAGGATTGATTCAATAACTGAAATGACACGCAATCTTGCGTAGTTAATAATATTTAATTGAAAATTTGGAGAAAACATGCAGGTTCTAGAACTTAAAAACCTTCATAAAAATGAAGGTGTCATTTATTACAGAAGGCAATACACCGCAGACGCACAGGTTGAACTGCCCAATCAAATAGAATCTCTTCCTATATCTTTCACCATAGAGACAGGTCCTCTTGGTGACAAGCAGTTTGACCTCGAATTCAGCAATGACAACATAAATTATCCCATAATCCCCATACGAAAAGCACTCAAGGATTTCATCCTGGCAAAGGATTCCAACGGAGAACTTCCCATATGACTTTTCTCACAAGCACGGCAGAACAAACAATTTTGTTGGGGGAAAAGATAGGTTCAATGGTAAAACCCGGTACAGTAATTGCCATGGAAGGGACATTGGCCGCAGGGAAAACCACCATGACAAAGGGAATAGCCCGTTCATTGGGGATAAACGAAACAATAACCAGCCCTACTTTCACACTAATTTCCGAATATGAAGGGAAAATTCCATTGTACCATATGGATGCTTATAGGCTTGACTCTGCAGAAGATTTCTTGAACCTTGGCGTGGAGGACATGATATACGGGAAGGACGGAATCGCCATAATCGAATGGAGTGAAAAAGTTAGACAAGAGTTGCCCAAGAAGACCATAACAATCAAACTGGAAGTACAGGAAGACGGAAGCCGACTCATAACAATCACAAACTGGCCCTTTGGAGACATACAACAATGAAAGCCCTTGCACTTGACACAGCCATATCCTGCATAACGCTGTCTGCAAAGAACGAAGAAAATACAGCGACAGTTTCTTTGGATATAGGAATGCATCAGTCTGAACGATTGTTGCCTTCAATCGAATACATAATGAAAGAATGCGACCTTGAGCCTCGCTCTCTTGATTACATCGCCATAAGCAAAGGTCCTGGTTCTTTTACAGGGCTAAGACTTGGATTCGCGGCCGCCAAAGCGTTGAATTTTGTTACAGATTGTCCGGTTTTTGGCATATCAACTTTGCAAGCCTATGCACAACCCTTTGTAAATTGGCCGGGGAAAGTGATTTCCGCAATAGATGCAAAAAAAGAAAGGTTTTTCTCCGCAATATATCAATCTGGCGTACCCCAAACGGAAGAGTTAGACGCAGAGCCAGAGATGATTGCAAAATTGGTGGACAACTTCCAAGACGACTCTTTTTTGGTTGTTGGCCCAGATTCATTTAGTTTACATGAAATACTTGTGAAAACATGCAAAAATCAAAACATATATACATTTGAAATGCAAATTAATCCCACGCTGTCTTTGTTCCAACTAGGTGAAAAGATGTTGAAAGGAAACGCTGAGCCCTTGGCAGATTTTGACGGACCAGTCTACATTAGGAAAAGCGAAGCAGAAGAAAAAAACGAAAATTAACGGATGTCGAAGTAGAATCTGTTCAGATATGTTTCCCTGTTTTTTGCTTTTTGCCAAAACGGACTTAGAGGATACTGGTCAATGATTTTCTTATAGGCGGAAAGTGCCGTACGTATGTTTTGTATGTCCGACTTCGCCTCAAAGACTTGGCCTTTAAGATAAAGTCCTGCGTCTATTTGAGAGTCTGCCACGGCAAAAAATTGTTCCAACAATTGTGCGGACAAAGAATATTCTCCCCTGAAAAAAGCATCTTGAGCTTGGGCAAGCAAATCAAGTCCAGCACCGACTATTTCTTCTTCAATATCTTCTTGCAATCCAAAAGTAGCATCGTTTTCTGCGGCAGTTTGGTTTGCGTTGTCAACCGACAAATCAACAAAAGGTATTTCCTGCTTTTGATTTGATTCTTGAGTTGATTCAACCTGTTCTTGAACTAGATTTGATTCTTGCACCAATTCGGAGTCTTGCATTGGATACGATTCTTGTGTATTTGTGTCTACCGTTGTAGTGCTAGTTTGGATTGATTCGCTTGAAATTGCTGTTTCAGCTTTTATAGCAGGTTCGGTTATTGGGTCAATGTCTTCTTTTGATTTTTCTTCGGCAGATGTAAAAGTTTCTTCTTTTACGTCAGGTATATCGCTTTCAACCGGGGCAAAATCTTTTGGCGACGGAATTGTTTCTTGATATGGAGGAACAATATCTGAATAGGCAGGAGCAACAACACGTGTACCGGTAGAAGAAAAAG
>JAZSMM010000002.1:0-1505 GCA_045535895.1 Treponema sp. | reverse complement strand
CTTCAATCTTATACGGCTCTATCACCAGATGAAGGGGAATAACAGCTCCCGAACCGTCCTTCGCCGTGGGATTTATGTTCACAAAGGCGTTGTTGTTGTTGTCGGCAAAAGAAGCTGTGTCACCGCACGTAACATTGCTCAAAAGCAATATCCTGTAGGGCGTGGCTTCACCTGACGGAAGGTCGGCGTCCATGGCGACTGCCTTGTCCACGGCCTTTTGTATGGTCGCAAGCGGCGAGGAAGGCAACGAACCGCTGTTGCTGTCGTTTCCGCCTAAACTCACGTAGAACGTGGTCTGGGCAAAGGTTTTTACTAGATTTTCCGTCACGGTGAATGTAGTGCCAATAGGATACAGCGAACTGCCTGTCCATGTGTCCGTTGTCGCTCCGTCGAACACGTTCACGGACTCACGCACCATGTACAAAAGCTGTCCCGAGCTTCCTTCGCTGCTTCCGGAATAGAACTCCATCACCAGCGTGTAAGACCCGGATTGTATCTGGTCGATTGTTATGTTCCCCGTTTTTTCAGTCGACAAGTCGATGAATCCGCTGTTATTTTGGCCGTCCAGCCTCCATATAACTCCGTTTATTCCGCTGCCATCTTCCACACCCACGGTAAGGGCTACACTGCCTCTTCCCTCCATGCTGGGTTTTACGGCTATGTTCACCTGTGCAACCGGGTTTTCGGCACTCAACGTCACTTTTGCGTTTCCTGTTACGCATGCACTTTCAGAATCGAGCAGTTTCCCTTCCACCGTAATGTTCCACGTTCCTTGCGGCAACGCCAGTGTAAAGAATGTGCCGTCTATTTCAATGTTGCCTGAACCATCTTTACTGGAGTATGTTGTAGTTCCGTTTTCTGCCTTTATGCTGTATTCTATCCCTGCCATGTTGGGCATGGCAGTTCTTGCGTTTTGTCTTTCCGCCGTAGAATTGAATGCGGCAGGCACCGCTCCTTTCTGTTCAAAATATCCTTCTACCCTGTACAATTTGCTTTCTGCCTTGGTTACTTCCGCCTTGGCTTTTTCCGCCTTGGGTCTCAAGAGGTTGTCGTTGCAGCCGCTCGCCGCAAAAATAAGTAACGTCGCCAAAAATGTACCAGCCACAAATCCTCTTCTAATATCTTTCTGCACGTTTTTTCCCATTTTTCTTTCGCTCCGTCCAAATTGTATGTGGATGTTCTTATTGTAACACAAAACAAATGCATAGTAAACATAAAATCCGCCCGCCCACACGTGCGTAAGCAAAACACAAAGCCGTGACATGTAAACGTGTTGCATGCAACCGTGGGGGAAGGCAAGAGGGACGTTATACGCAAAAATGGCGGGGACCCCTGTGGGGAGTGCACTGTTTTTGTATTTGCGCTGGGGCTGTCCTAAAAGTATGGGACAGTCCTAATTATTTTTAAAGACAAAAGACGAACTCTGTGATAAAATTTAAATATGAGCAGAGGCGTAAGTAACAAGATCACATACAAACCATACAATCAGAATGAACAGTGGCTTT
>JAZSMM010000324.1:0-1815 GCA_045535895.1 Treponema sp. | reverse complement strand
ATCTTTTTGGATTATACCCCCCCCCCTATCCAAGTTTTCAAGACCAATTATTATACGCAGAAGAGTTGTCTTTCCGCACCCAGACGGCCCCAAAATTGATAAAAATTCTCCACTGGAAACTTGAAAATTCAAATCCTTTAGAATCTGCTTTGAACCAAAAGATTTGTTCAGATTGTTGATTTTCAACTTGATATTTGACATAAAATACAACCTTGCAAAAACTATTTGTTCAATATTATAACATAAAGGTACGTTTTTGAACAAGAGGTTTTTCTTAAAAATATTTGGATTTAAAACATGGCATCTGGTATACTATTGGTATGACGTTTTTACCAGACAGTTTTGAAACCTTTATTTCACCAAAATGCGACCGAAAGCAGTTCATTTTGGACACGCTCACAAAAGAAGGGATTAATTGCGGCGTTGTCCCGCTTGGAGACTCAAGGCATATCCTGGTGAACTTTCCCCTGTCGTCGTACAATCCAATGTTCAAAACAAAAACCGTAATCGCTCATTATGACCGGGTAGAATCAAGCCCAGGGGCAAATGACAACAGTGCCGCCTGCTTTCAGATAATGGACTGGGCTGTAAAACTGTCAAAAATGGACGCACCGCACAATGTACGCATTTTCTTTACTGACGGAGAGGAACTGGGAGCAAATGGCGGAGTAGTAGAACAAGGTGCGTACGGGATTGCCGCAAAGTTCCGCAATCTGGGAATATTGAACGATGATGTATATGTTTTTGATTGCTGCGGAAGGGGAAATATACCTGTCATTTCAATGGCTGGAAAGGGCGTAGGAGGAGAATCTTTCCAAAAAAAATTTGATACCTTGGTAGCCAAAACGGAAAATTTGTTGCGGACGGTTTCACCGCAAAAGTGGCTTTCCCTGCCTGTACCTTATAGCGACAATGCCGCTTTTCTAGCCTGCGGGATTCCTGCCGTTGCATTGACTATACTGCCTTCTGAAGAAGCCACCCTTTACATGGAATCAGTACAAAAAACACCAAATAATACCGCACAATCGTTCACCCCGATGACATGGCAACTTTTGCACACCCCACAGGACGACATTTCAACCCTGACACCGGAAGCCTTTGCTTTGATGGCCGCTATTTTGGACGCCATAGCAGCATCAAAATCCTTAGTCTAATTCCCCGCCCGCCCGCACGCAAACAAAACATGAAGCCGTGACGTGTAAACGTGCTGCGTCCCTCTTGCCTTCCCCACATTCCCCGACGACTGCCATGGAGGGCAGCCCATGATAAAGTGTGCGATGTTTTTTTTACTTCCCAGCAATCGGAAAGTCTTGCCTTCTTAGGTCTTTTTGTGGCACTTGTTCATAGCCCCATTTTTCATAGCTTCGTTCTGGGACTTCGTTTTCTACATAACTTGCTAATTCCAAAAGTGTTACAAAGCCATCATCATTACTGTCGGCTTCTCCCTTTAAGCCTTCTAACAACACATATGTAAATACTCCATGTCCTTCATACCCTTCCATTGCTGATTGACTATCTGATGATGCTGCTAATGTTGCATGTCCCGTTGCTCTTGTTAATCTGTCTATCGCTGTTTTTTCACACAGGCCTCTCTGTCCTGAATCCGCAAAAAAAGCTCCTGAATTACAAGTGTCCAACATCAACAATGTTTTTCCTGCTTTTATTAACGATAGGTTTTCTATTAAATCATTCTTTGAAATTCCTTGTATTGGGATTTCTTCTTTACTTGTATATCTAAAATTTACTGGTAGATAATAATAGTCTCCGTCATCATAGGTTGTGCCGTGTCCTGAAATATAAAAGACAAAGACGTCG
>JAZSMM010000307.1:0-2126 GCA_045535895.1 Treponema sp. | reverse complement strand
GTATGCTGAAGACAGTTCAGTTTTTTCAATTTCAGATTACAAGGCTCGCTACTACACAATCATGCGAACAGGTGTGGAAAAAGACGTTCACCTTTTGGTTACTGCGAATCCTTCTACAATCGTGGAAATGCAGAACAACGTGAACGAATTCTTTGACGACTATGTTAAAGACATTGAAAACGGAACTCTCAAGGCAGACCTTAAGATTGATGATGAAATCCGCAAAAAGATTGAACCTAGATTTTCACCAAACCCTGCTCGTGCCGCAGAATTGCGTGAGCTCAAGGCAAAGTATGGTACGGTTCTTCCCAAGCATTACTGGCCTAACATTCAAGTTCTTACGACATGGAAGTGTGGTAACACCCACGTTTACATGGAAAAATTCAAGGATTCATTCCCAAAAGGCATGTTGCACCAAGAGTTCGGATATTTTGCTTCCGAGTGTCGTGCAGGTCTTGTTATGAACGGCGGCGACGACACTGTTCTTTTCCCGCATATGCATTATTTTGAATTCATTCGTGCAGAAGATTTGGACAATCCCAATCCTCAGTTCTTGCAGCTTGAAGAATTGGAAAAGGGCAAGCGTTATTGCATTTATGTCACAACATTGGCGGGATTGTACCGCTACAACATGAACGACTTGGTGGAAGTGACTGGATTCTACGGAACAATCCCCACAATCCAGTTCATCCAAAAGGTAAACGGAATCATCTCCATGACGGGCGAAAAACTTCACGAACGCCAGTTTATAGAAGCTGTCCACGAAACAGAAAAAGAAACAAATCTTGTGACAAAGTTCTTTGTTGGTTTTGCGGACATTGAAAATTCAAACTATCAGTTCTATTATGAGTTTGCGGACCAGTCGGTTACACAGGAACAGGCAGAAGAGTTTACAAAGAAAGTTGACGCTAACCTAAAGAAGTTCAACAACGAGTATGAAGCAAAGAGGGCTTCTTTCCGTGTTAAAGATCCGGTAACTCATCTTTTGCAAAAGGAATCTTTTGAAACTTTCAAAAAACGCTCTATTGACCAAGGTGCAAGAGACGGTCAGTTCAAGATGAACCTTCTTATGCAAGATGAAAAACGACACGCTATGTTCAAGGATTTGGTTCGTAAATAATGCTTTCTGATGTAAAGGCCGTAATATTTGACCTTGACGGCACATTGTACAACTTTAAGTGGCTTCCGTTGCGTTTGATGTGGGCTTTGCCTACAGATTTTTCCAGAATCGCAGCAGACAGGAGCGTACGCAAAAAACTAAAAGGTTGCGATTTTGGCACGCCGGAAGCCTATAAAGAAGAGTATTCCAAGCGGATGGCAAAAGCGACGGCATTAAAACCAAAGGACGCCCTTAACTGGTACTCCAACCGCTACATAGGTACAATGTGCTTTCTTTTGAAAAAATATTATTCGGCTAGGCCAAAACTTGAAGAAGTGTTCCAAGTGCTGTGCGACAAAGGCATAAAAATAGCCGTGTTCTCTGACTATCCACGTGTAAGGCAGAGAATACGTGCATTGGATTTTAGCGACGGCACAATGGCAGCTGTCTGCGGAATTTATTCTGCAGAGGATTTTGGCAGCCAAAAGCCTGCCCTCCGCCCTTTTTTGGAAATTGCCTCTGAGTTGGGTGTCAGTCCAGAACATTGCCTGGTTGTGGGCGACCGTGACGACACGGACGGAGAAGGTGCAAGAAAGACAAACATGCAGTTTGTCCAGATAGAAACCCACAAGACAAAAGTAAAAGAACCCAACCACCCCCTGTGGTCGTGGGAAGACTTTGCCGAATGGGTTCTACAGGGAATGGAGCCTTTAGAGGATTAGAAACGCTACCATGAATTTAAGCCGCTGAAAGTGTTTCGGCGGCTTTTTTTAATCTCCCTCCACAGGCCAATAGTTTTTTACAATCCCTGCCATTTCGCACATTTTTGCATGGGATTTTTCTCTTAACCAGTTTGTCGCTTCTTTTCTGGACATGTCTGGGTTGACAACAAGAGGCTCTCCCACATTGATTGTAATCAAAGGATGTTTTGTCCCAATCAACTTGTGGAACCACGAATCCTTTGGGTTTCTGTATGAAATCACCATTGGAACGACAGGGATTCCGTAACGTACCGCCATGGTGAAGG
>JAZSMM010000110.1:0-6510 GCA_045535895.1 Treponema sp. | reverse complement strand
AGAGGCTCAATAATATGAATATGTTTCCACACAGGGTCGCGAATCGCTTTACACTGCATTCGTCTTACTGTCCACCAGCACGTGTATAGGCAGCAAGCCCGCCCGCCCGCAAAATTTCACAGCTGCGTTCTGCCAAAGAATTCTCACCGGAGATTGTTTTGTCTCCATTCGCTCCGTGAACTTTGATTACGAAATCGCAACCTGTTTCCATTGCCTCCTGGATGTTCGTGATTTCCACGGTGTCGCCCATTGAAATTGCGTCATAGTCAGCAGGGTTTACAAAAGTGACGGGAATAATCCCGTAGTTTATCAAGTTTGCCTTGTGAATCCTTGCGAATGACTTTACAAGAACAGCACGAACGCCAAGATACATCGGACCCAAGGCGGCGTGTTCACGGGAAGAACCCTGCCCGTAGTTTTCTCCGCCAACCACTATGCAACCAGAAAAATTAGTTTTTTCCGCACGTGCATAGAATTCCGTGTCGATTCTTTCAAATGTGAACTTTGAAATTTCCGGGATATTTGAGCGAAAAGGAAGAACCTTTGTTCCTGCCGGCATGATGTCGTCCGTTGAAATGTTGTCCCCTGCCTTCAACAATACAGGAAGTTTCAATGAACCTTGAAAAGCAGGAGAAGCAGGACACGGCTTGATGTTTGGTCCACGCAAGATTTCTACTGCGGCACTTTCCTTTTCGTCCTTTGGAGGAATTAACATTCCGTCGTCCGTGGCGGCTGTTTTTACGTCGCAGGCAGAAAGACGTTTGTCTGAACCAGACAACAATGTAATTCTTCCGTTTGTTGTATAAGTTTCATCTTCGTAGTCCAATGTGGAAGCGTCTGTAATCACCCCCGTAATCGCAGCTGCGGCAGCCGTTTCTGGAGAAACAAGATATACGTTTGCGTCCGCCGTGCCGCTTCTTCCTTTGAAGTTGCGGTTAAACGTACGCAAGGAAACGCCTTCTGTATTCGGAGCAAAGCCCATCCCAATGCAAGGCCCGCAGGCACTTTCCAAAATGCGGAAGCCTGCACGAATCAAGTCCCCAAGGATTCCTGCTTTTTCTGCCATCAAAAGTGTAGTCCGGCTACCGGGGGCAATTCCTGCTTCTACACCGGAAGAGATATGTTTGCCTTTTACGATTGCGGCAACCGCTGCCAAGTCGTCAAGGGAACTGTTTGTGCAAGAACCAATACAAACTTGGGTTACAGGTTTTCCTGCAAGACTTTCTATGGAGGCTACAGCATCTGGAGAATGTGGCTGAGCTGCCATTGGCTTTAGTTCATCAAGATTGATTTCTATGATTTTGTCGTAAACAGCGCCTTCGTCTGCCTTTAGTTCCTGCCAAGAATCCCCACGACCCATTGCCTCTAAAAACGCCTTTGTGGCTGAATCCGAAGGGAAAACGCTACAGGTTGCACCAAGTTCTGCACCCATGTTTGTGATTGTAGCACGCTGGGGAACTGTAAGACCTTCTGCACCGCTTCCAAAATATTCGTAGATCGCACCTACTCCACCTTTTACGGTTTCACGACGAAGAACTTCTAATATGACGTCTTTTGCACCTACACCTTTTTTAAGTTTTCCGGTGAGTTTTACACCGTAGATTTTAGGCATTGCCAAGTGGAAGGCCCCTCCGCCCATTGCGACGGCAACGTCAAGCCCGCCAGCACCAATGGCAATCATTCCGATTCCGCCACCAGTTGGCGTGTGGGAATCCGAGCCAAGCAGAGTTTTGCCCGGCTTACCAAAGCGTTCCAAGTGAACTTGGTGGCATATTCCGTTTCCGGCTCTGGAAAACCACAAGCCGTATTTTGCCGCAACACTTTGCAAATAACGGTGGTCGTCCATGTTGCGGAAGTCCGTTTGCAATGTGTTGTGGTCAACGTATGAAACTGAAAGCTCTGTTTTAACACGGGGGATTCCGATTGTTTCAAACTGAAGATATGTCATCGTCCCTGTAGCGTCCTGTGTCAATGTCTGGTCAATGCGAATTGCAATGTCTGCACCACGAGCCACAGGAACACCCGGAGTAAAAGTTGTTCCCGGACAGGCTTGTGGTACAATGTGGGATTGAATGATTTTTTCTGCCAATGTGAGTGCCATGTTTAACTCCAAATAAATGATTTATAGATATATACTTGTATTGTAATGGATTTGGGGGTCTTGCACAATGGTCTTAAAATTTGCCCGCTCGTTTAAGCAACTTAACAGCTAAACCTGGTTGTCCACCTTTCTTGAAAGAGGCTTGGGCAAAGCAAGAGGCTTGATAGTTTCTTGCAATATTCTGTTTTTTATCATTTCCATTTGCAAATCCAGTTCCGCGCTTTTTTTTGCACATTCCTTTAGTTCTTCCGTTATTATTTTTGCTTCGTACTCTGGAATGTTTTTTTTGTATTGAAGTTTGTGCTCCAAACTTGCCCAAAAATCCATGGCTATGGTTCTGAATTGAATCTCCACTTTCATTGACTTTTTTTGGTTCATCAAAAAAATTGGCACTTCCACAATCAAGTGAAGGCTTCTATAGCCACTTTCTTTTGGTGTCTTTATATAATCTTTTATCTGGACAAGAGTAATGTCGTCTTGCTGCAAAAGACAATCAGCCAAAACATAGACAGATGGAATGGCAAATCCGCTTGCAAACCCTGGATTGTCCTTATAAGAACTTTAGTTCATATGATTTCTAAAAAAATCGCATTGCTGTTTGTTGCAAAGTTTGGCCTGCTCCAAATCCGGGTCGCAATGGAAGACGTGCCACAGAGGTTCGTCCTTGGTTCCATAGAAATTCAACTGGTAGGGAACGGAATTTTTTTGCAGTGCCTTCATCATTGGCAGAACTTCTTCGTTTAGATAGTCGCCTTTGCAAGTCATTAAAAGTACAGGCGGAAAATCCGGGGTAATCTTGGACGGCAAGTCAATGTCAGAAAACGAATATCTTGAATCCTTGTCAAGCAACGCTTTCATCATTGCCATAAAACGGATTACAACCATTTCGTCCAAATTCATTATGAATTTTCCACAATTAAGTGCGGCCGCATTTATCCTTAGACCTTCCGGCAAATCGAAATCAAAACATTTTCTAAAACTGGGGTTTGAACAAACCGCCAAATACAATCCCAAAAGATTTGCTCCTGCGGAGTCGCCAACGGCAAAAATATTGTCGCAGTCAAACCCATATTCACCTTGATGTTGTAAAACCCAGGCAAAAACGGAATTTGTGTCTTCAAGCTGAGCCGGAAATTTGTTTTCCGGGGCGATTCTATAACTGAAATTGACAACGGCAAATCCTTGCTGCGCAAGGCTCATGCAATAAAATTGATATGTTTCTTTCGTTCCATAAACCCAAGCACCACCGTGAACACTTACGATTACAGGAAGTTTTTTGTCCATGTATTTGGGTTTGTATACATCCAAAATCTGCCAGGACGAATCACTGCCATAAAGAATATTGTCAAACCGTAAAACGTCCTCTGGAGTTTTCTTGTTGGCATCTCTTTTTGCGTCCGACTCTGCAAATTCCTTACGGATTTCTGCCACAGTTTCCGCTACAAGTTCCCTTTCTATTCTATCTAGTTCTTCGTCCATACGAATTAATATATTTTTAAATGCGTTGCAAGTCAACATTTTTATGTCTTGCTCAGACACAGGTTGCCAAGTGCAACGTACCATAAAAAAACGAGTGGTTTCCGCCAGACAAAGGCAACCACTCGTAGTGTTTTATCTCTTTTAAAAAATCCGTCAATAGTTTTCCGCGCGAACCTGGAAATAAGACTGCGGATGGGCGCATACAGGACATACATTAGGGGCTTTCTTTCCTACAACAAGGTGTCCGCAGTTGATGCACTGCCACATCATGTCCCCGTCCTTGCTAAACACAAGTCCGTTCTCCACATTCGCCAAAAGTTTTAAGTAGCGTTCCTCATGGCTTTTTTCTATGGCTGCGACACTCTCAAACAAGTCCGCTATGTGGTCAAAGCCTTCCTCACGGGCTGTTTTTGCAAAACCGGCGTACATATCGGTCCATTCGTAGTTTTCACCAGCGGCAGCATCCTTTAGGTTTTCGGCGGTTGAACCGATTCCGTCATG
Organism: Treponema sp.; assembly: GCA_045535895.1. Lineage (GTDB taxonomy): Bacteria > Spirochaetota > Spirochaetia > Treponematales > Treponemataceae > Treponema_F. Next base: position 2,429 of record JAZSMM010000110.1, on the reverse strand, counting down.
GAGCAACTTGAACCACATTTTGGCGTGTTCCTTTTCGTTGTTTGCCGTTTCCTCAAAAAGTTCAGCGATTTGAACAAAACCGTCTTTGCGTGCCTTTGAAGCGTAATAGGTGTATTTGTTGCGTGCCATGGATTCACCGGCAAACGCTGCCTCAAGATTTGCTTCCGTCTTTGTTCCCTTCAATTCTTTCATAAAAACCTCCAAACCAAGTTTTGATTTTCCAAAACCCATTTATAAAAATATATTTCATAAAATTCAATATGTCAATTTTGTTATGCCACAGGAATAAGCACAGTGAAAATGCTTCCCTTGTTTTTCTCGGATTCCACGGATATTTTCCAGCCAAAGGAATCCACAATGGTCTTTACAACCGCAAGTCCCAAACCTTTGCCGTCCTCCCTGCGAGAATTGCTTCCACGGTAGAACATGTCGAATATGTACGGCAGATCCTGTTCGGATATTCCGCAACCGTCATCTTTTACAGTTATCTTAATCAAATCACTGGATTCAGTGGAATTCTTGGAGGAATGAACGAAATATGCGGACAGTGTTACAGTACCACCGTCCTGTGTATAGCGAAGCGCATTGCCGCAAATATTCTCAAGCATTCTCAAAAAAAGATGTTCGTCAAGCTGAACTTGTGTTGCCTTTGGTATGTCTACATCGCAAACGACAATTCTTTTAAGCATGGAACCGTCGCCTTGCAATTGCGAAGCATAAGAAGAAAGCAGGGGTTGAATGGAAATCTTCTTCAGGGTGGCCTTCCAGTCGCCCCCGTCAAGTCTCACAAAGTTGATCAAGTCGTCAACCATGTCTTCCAATTGGTCTATCTTGGTGGCAATTATTTTAAGCGATTTTTCATGGAGTTCAGGGGAATCTACAAGACCGTCTGTAATGGCTTCCGCATATCCTTTTATGAGAGCGATTGGCGTACGCAAGTCATGGCTTATTCCCATTATGAACTTTGAGCGCCGCTTTTGGGAATCCAACAAAGACTTGCGCATGTTGTTGAGCGACTTTGTGAGGGAAGTTATTTCATTTGTACCTTTCACTTTTATTTCGTCTTCAAGGCTTCCTTCTGCAATGCGTCTGGTTTCTTTCTCCAATAGGGAAACCGATTTGGAAACGGACCAAACGATGGAAGAAACCACTACAATACAAATTACAAGAAGCAAAACCAGAACCATCGTCACAAGGTTAAGGAAGTCCACACGTTTGTTCGGTTCGTAGCGAATCTGCTTCAACAACCTTGTTATTATCGTTATGGGACTGTTGGACTTTGAATTGAAATGCCTGTCTATTTGGTAGATGTATTTGCCTGCGTCGTTTTTGAGCAAGTCAATCAGGTTGTCCTCGGAAAAGAAATTTTGTTCCGTGATTTCTTTTATGACCGAATACACAACGAACCCGTTGGCATCAAGAACCGCGACCTCCACCTCCACGGGAAGCCGCGATATAAAGCGCTTCACCCTTTTCCAATCCTGCGAGTGGATTTCAACCATGTCAGTGTCAAGTTCGTCGTATGAAGGGACGAAATTCTTTTCAGATGAACGATAATAATCCGCCAGAAAAATGCTGCCGAAGATGATAAGCGGAATCAGGTTTATCACAACCAAAAACACGGTGAATTGGGTTTTTATCTTCATTTTTTGTCATACCCTCTCTGAGGCACAAAACGGTATCCCATGCCAAACACAGTTTCTATGAATTTTGGGTTTGTTGGGTCCGCCTCTATTTTTTTCCTAAGGCGTTGAATGTATACAGCGACTGCGGAAAGATCGCCGTAGGCGTTTTCCCATACTTCCTCGTATATTTTTTCCGGGGAAAGAGGCTGCCCGGCATTTTTTACAAGGCAGGCCAATATTGCATATTCCCTTGCCGAAAGGGGAATTCTTTCCGAGTTTTTTGTCAGCACGCAACTGTTCAAGAACAACGTGTATTCTCCAAAATGCACGGTCTGTTCCTGGCTTGCGGTGGATTCCGCCACAGAATCTTGCAATCTGCGAATGACGGCCCTTACCCTTGCAACAAGTACACGGGGAGAAAACGGCTTGGTAACATACCCGTCCGCACCGCCGCCAAGACTGGATATTATGTCCTCGTCCTCGTCCCTTGCGGAAACAACAAGAACAGGCGTGGAGTAGTTTTTCCTAAACACATGAAGGAATTCAAATCCATCCATTCCCGGCAAGTTCAAATCCAATAAAACCAAGTCTGGATGAAAAGAAGGTATTTTTTCCAACCCGGCTTCTGCCGTTTCCACAGTCACAACTTCCATACCTTCCTTTGACAAATACAAGGACATCAAATCGGCAAGTTCTGACACATCTTCTATTATGAGAACTCGTGCTTTCACTTCATAATTCCTTCCGAAAACAATATGCCACAGGACAAGAACAAAGTTAAGTAGATTGACCAAATATAAAGTC
>JAZSMM010000232.1:0-2890 GCA_045535895.1 Treponema sp. | reverse complement strand
AGGGCTGGCTTGACAAAGCTAGCGATGATGAAATCAAGTTGATTAGTGAATATATAGAAGGGCCTGGGGCTTTGTTGCCAAGAAATCAGTTGTGCCGTCGGTTGGTAGCGTTGGCGTTTTCGTCGGTTGCCTGTTTTGCCGTTGTCCCAATTCAAGATGTATTTTCCGTGGGAGAAGAAGGACGCATAAACAGGCCTTCTACGTCTGACGGTAAAAACTGGATTTGGCGAATGGATTCGTCGTTCTTTGACGAGGCGGCGGCTTCTTGGTTAAAACAATTAGGGGTTTTGTACGGACGGAATGTTTCCGCCTAGTTATTTCCAAGGAAAAATAAAACTTCTTAGGTTTCGCGGCCCTAAAATTTCATTGTCTTCTGCAATAAGTTCATCCCAAGGAATGTGCTTGCGTTCTTTGGGTGGTATTTCAGGGTGTTCTTCCAACCAGTCGTATTTGTAAAGCCTAAGCCTGAGGGCGTTTGTTTGTGCCAGAATTATTCCTGTGAACCCCGGCAAAACAAAAAACAAGAACACGGATATTGCGGTTAGAAAAACAGTGTAAATAAACACAAAAATGGAAAAACCTGGATTGTCAAAAAATATGATAAAACTTTTTTTAAGGCACTTTAGGAAAGAGTTTCCCATTAAGGCTCTTATAGGCAAGAGCCATTGTACAGAAAGGATACAAACCAGCAAAATCCAAAAAAGAACAGCTGCCAAAAACAAGCCTAGGAATTCGCTCTGCCTAAGATAAAAAGGTATTCCTATCACCGCAACAAAAATAATAAAAGTGGCTAGCAGTGTGAACAAGGCACTGTCTTTCCATAATTTTACGCTTTTGAATTGAGAAAAATAATTTTTCAAGGAAGCGAATTTAAAGTTCGCTATTTTTGTAGAATTTTCTCCAAAAGCAAAAATGGCTGTAATCAGTATAAAAATACCGATGACTTGTAGTATGATGGCTAGGACTGGAACAGATTCAATTAGTAAACCGATTAAAAAATACAGGCCAACGCCAAAAATTAAAATAAAAAGATTGGGCAGGACGAGCGACAACATGTTGTCCCAGCCGTCACAGAAGTTTTTCTTTAGGTAAAATAGAAACATAAGCATAATCTATAAAAAAAAATACATATAGTCAATTAAACCTTTTTATGATATATTCAATGCATGAAAACAAATGAATTTAACACAAATTTTGACACGTCAAATGTGTTGACGTTAGTTTCCAAAATCCATTCAGAAGCTGCAGATTATTTGCAGGTTAAATTAAAGGATTTGGGCTTAGCTAAGTTGGCTTCTTCTCATGGAAATATTTTGTACCGGCTTTCATTGGAAGATAAAATCACTATGAGCGATTTGGCAAAGTTGGTGAACCGTGACAAATCTACTATAACAGTTCTTGTGCGCAAGCTGGAACAAAACGGTTTTGTTGAAAAGATTACCTCTACAGAAGATGCCCGTGTTTCATATATACGCTTGTCTCAAAAAGGAAAGGATTTTACAAAAGGAACAAACGAAATTTCCCGTAGTTTGATGGAAACTTGCTACAGGAATTTTTCCGAATCTGAAAAAGAGAGTCTTTTGTCTCTTTTGCTTAAAGTTTCAGGTAATTTTACAAAGGAATTGGAAAAAGACAATTCTGGCAAACAAGAATCTTAAATAAAACTATTTTCTATTGACAAGGCTTTTATATAAAACTATATTTAAGCAAGATGTTTTTATTTAAGAGGATTTTATGGTAAAAAGATTTTTCTGCTTTGCACGATTTGCTTTCCGTGTTCTTTTTTTCGGGGCATTTGTATTTTTTGCCTGTGCGTTTTTGGCTTCATGTTTTAACGGCAAGGCCAAAAATTCCATAAGCGTTGCGGTCTTTGTTCCTGGAATAATGGCGGACAGCCCTGTGTATTCAATGCTTGCCCAAGGTGTCCAAGAAGGCGTGGCAGAGTACAATGCGACAATGCCGGAAGAAAAAAAAGTAAAAGTTACCGTTTTGGAAGCAGGAACAAACCAATCTGAATGGGCTGGGAAAATAACGGCTTTAGCGGCTTCTGGCTTGCATGATGTGATAATTTCATCAAATCCTTCTTTGCCGGATATTGTGGCACCTTTGACTGTTCAATTCCCTGCCCAAAAATTTATAATTTTGGATGCTTTCCATAAAGGCAACCAAAATATTGCCACCGTCCGTTACAACCAAAGAGAACAATCTTATTTGACAGGTTATATTGCCGCTTTGGTTTCTGCCTCAAAGAACGATGGATTGCAATATGCAAATCCCGGACATAAAATCGGGCTTGTTGCCGCTCAAGAATATCCTGTTATGAACAATATAATTCTTCCCGGTTTTCAAGAAGGGGCGCAGGCTGCCGTGCCGGGAACAACTGTGGATTTTCGTGTGGTTGGGAATTGGTACGATGCAACAAAAGGGGCGGAACTTGCTAAAGCAATGTACAAGAACGGTGTGGATGTTATTCTGCCGATTTGTGGGGGTGCGTCTCAGGGGGTTGTTTCCGCTGCAAAGGAACTTGGTTTTTATATCACTTGGTTTGACGACAACGGTTTTATGAAAGCTCCCGGCCATATAGTTTCATCTTCTGTAATGGCACAAAAACGAATGGCAAAAGAAATGGTGCTTGATTATCTTTCTGGGAAAACGGAATTTGGCAAGGCAAAAACCGTTGGAATTAAAGAAGGGTATATTGATTTTGTTCAAGACGACGACACATATATTCTGACAGTTCCTGCTGAAATTCGGGAAGAAATGGGCAAAGTTGTTTCTTCTATAAAAAACGGCGACCTTCTTTTGCCTTCGCCGTGACAAGTCTAGTTGTTGAGCATGTTTCCAAGCGTTTTGGTTCAAAACTTGCTTTGGATGACGTTGCAGTTAATTT
>JAZSMM010000214.1:0-6876 GCA_045535895.1 Treponema sp. | reverse complement strand
TTGGCCTCCGACTTTGGACTTCCCCGAACCAGATGGTTTAATGACGCCCAAAACCTGTCCTTTGGACACAGAAAAGGATATGTCTTTTATTACATTCAACTCCCCAAAAGACTTTGAAAGATTATTCACCGAAACAACTATATCAGACATAAAATCCCCGGCTACCGATAATAATCAAGTTTTTTTTCTATGCGCACAAAAACTTCGGACACAACCCAGTTCATTATAAAGTAAAACACACCGGCTATAAAAATCGGCATAGTAGAGAATTCCCTGCTGGCGGCATTTTGCGCGGCACGAAACAATTCGGCGACACCAATAGTTTGAGCCAAAGCTGTATCTTTAACCAAAGTAATCACCTCATTGCCTGTGGCAGGCAGAATCCGTTTTACGACCTGTGGAAGAACTATACGAAAGAAAGTTTGAGCCTTTGTGAAGCCCAAAACCTTTCCCGCTTCATATTGACCTCGTGGAATGGACTCTATTCCACCACGGTAGATTTCCGCAAAATAAGCCGCATAATTTATTGACATGGCAATAATCGCAGCGGTAAAGCGGTCATAAGAAACCTTGAAAATATAATATGGTGCAAAATATACAAAAATAAGTTGCAATATCAACGGCGTACCACGGACAATGAGCATAAAAACCCTAGCCGGAATTGACAGCAAGGGATTTTTTGACATGCGTGCGGCGGCTACGGGCAAACCCAAGGGCAGGGAAAACAAAAGAGTAAAAAAGAAAATCTTTACTGAAACACCTGTTCCCTGTAGCAAAACCAAAAGAAGTTTGTCCATTCGCCGCCGACCCGTATTTTATTATTTGCCGATTACAGAAATATCTTTACCAAACCACTTTTTGGAAATTTGTTCCACAGTTCCATCTGCGGCCATTTCTTCCAGAATGCGCTGGACTTCATCACGAAGTTTTACATCAGACTTGCGGAAGCCAACTCCATATTTTTCCGTGGACAAATTTTGTCCCAAAACAACAAATGGTTTTTGTGTGGAAGCAATGCTGTAGTTGCCCACAACCATGTCCATAACAACGGCATCCACCCCGCCGATTTCCAAATCCATCAAGGCCGTAAGGTTGTCCTTGAATTCGACAACCTCTTTTAGAGAAGCCTTGAAATCAGGGTTTCCTTCCACAGCGTCCGACGCACTTGAGCCTGCCTGCAAGCCGACTTTCTTTCCTGCAAGGTCTGCAAGAGAATTAAATCCGTCAGCAGCACGAACTATGACCACCTGGGCATTGTCCAGATACGGTTTTGTAAAGGAAAGGGCTTCTTCCCGCTCCGGAGTCATAGTGAAACCATTCCAGATACAATCGATATTGCCTGTATTCAGTTCCTGCTCCTTTGCAGCCCAGTCTATTGGCTGGCATTTCAAGTCTACTCCAAGGCGCTTGCAAACTTCAGCGGCAAGATCGATGTCATAACCAACAATTTCGTTGGATTCATTGCGGTATCCCATAGGCGGGAATGAATCGTCCAAACCAAGAACAAACACCCCACGGGATTTTAGTTCTTCCAAAGAATTGTCAATTCCATCGTCTGCTTTTCCTCCGGCAAAAACCGCAGAAACAAGGGTCGCACAAAGAAAGGCGACAACAAAAAATTTCTTCATCTTAATCTCCTAAGAAAATAAAACTTTAATCTGACTTTACACGAAATACTGCGTTTTAACAAGTAGTATTGGAATTTGCTGTCGTCATTTCAGCATATAATTCATTTTGCATTTATAAAAGCAGCCATTGGTGTAAAGGCTTTCAAACGATCCTGCATTGGAATTCCGGCGGGCAGATAAGATGTTTCACGACGGAAGGAACCAAAACGATTGTCGCAACAGGTGCAATCGGTGCAATGCAGGATGTTCTCAGGTTTCACACCGGCATCCACCAACAATCTTAGATTGGCGGCAACCAATGACAAATGAGACCCGTAATCCAAAGAAAAATCAACGCAACCTTTACCGTATCTCTTTGCAAAAGCAGTCGCTCTGTCCTTGTCCACGGTATAGCAGCAACCATGAATGTGCGGTCCTATCACCACGCAAAAATCCCCGGCAACAGTTCCATACAGTTTTTCTGCCAAAGCAATTGCTTCAACTGTAATTCCAGTTCCTTTCCATCCAGAGTGAAGTACACCAAAACATTTTTTGACAGGATTGTACAAATACACAGGAACACAGTCCGCAACAGTGACGACAGGAACAATACGTGCGTCACAAGAAATCAGACCATCACCTGTACGCAAGGGAACAGCGTTGTCGCCTGAGTCATGCATTCCTTGTAGCTTTATTTTGTCATGCGAATCCAAGCAAACTGCATACACTGTATGGGAATGAATCAACTCTATGGGCATCATTGTTTTTCCAGAACCGGCAAAAACAGAAGAGAAAAAAGAATCTCGCAAAGAATTGGTTTCTTCCCAACGAAAACGCATGGCCCCCAAAGAAGCCAATGTAAGGGAACAAAGCGGGAAATCCGCATTTTTCATGGGAAGCCCATTATAAAAAAAAGGAACACTCAAAAAAGAATCGCTCTTTTGCTCAAAATCAAAAACCGAATGCTCACATATTCCAGGAATCATTTTTATTTCAGTGTTTCCAAATCTTTGATTATCTCAAGGGCAGAATTAAAACCTACTTGTATTTCTATTAATTTTTTGCGGAAATCTCCGTTTGACTTACCTTGTATCGTGGACAAATTCGAGAGCGTATCGTACCTGACATTTCTTGTCCCGGACACAATGCCGCCAAGCACAAGTTGAATTGACCTGGAAGAAGCACACCATTGACCTAAAATGACGGCGGACTCGGTTTCCAGGGACTTTATCAAAGAATCCAATTTAGCCTTTCCCCTAGGAGTATGCAAATTTTCGTAGCGCAATTTATCAAACAACTTGCCCGTTTCTCCGTCTTCATTCAAACGAGCCACCAGACGTTGTACATTGTCCTGCTGATGATCCATTTCCGCACATGCATCCGTTAGTTCAACAAGATTGTCCTTGAGATAAAAGACACCTTCCAACATCAACACTTTCAGAACTCGTTTATATTCAGGATAAACTTTCTCATAAAATGTATTTATGAAGCCAATCGTATAGTCGTAAGAAAACTTTACACCGCCAAAAAATGTGTCCCAAGGTCGGTTGGGCATCAAAGGCATTTTTTCAAATCCAAAAGACTGTTGCATGGTATGCAACAGAACATCTTTTTTACGGTCAGAAAGCCACTGCTCCCATTGACGGTCAAACGCCTTGCGCCATGTGTTCTTGTATTTAACGAACCAATCTTCACAACCTTCCGGCGAACCAGGCTGCCAAAACGCATCTTTATAAACAAGACATCCTATTGAACGCATTGGAACGGTAGTGATAAACATTTTTATCAATGCTATTTGGGAGGCCGCTGTTTCCATGTATTTCCCGACCTGGGAAGAAAAATCTTCGTCTGAAGACAAGGATGCATTGGCAGAAAAAACAAACAGTGCCTCTAGGACTTCCGGCTCGATTGTTTTTCCGTTGCACATAACCTTTGAGAACTGGCCCACTTCGGTTTTCACAGAGTCAAAGGGGCAGACCCTCTGGGAACCCTCGTCCGTAAAAGAAGAAAGAATCCGTGCAAACGGCAGGTTCACAAACTGTCGCAGCCATTCCACGCTGCAAACTGCATTGTATAGGGCAGAACGCTTTACGGATGGCATTCCTTGTATTATGTTCTCCAGTTTTCGGACAAGGGACACCCTCAACTCGTTTGTGACTTCCCTGTCAAATGGAAGTTTTGAAGGATTCACTTCCTCTGAAATTTGCCGTGTTATTTCCGGAGAAATGAGCGACGAAAGGTACACATAAAATCCGCCGGGGTCTGCGGCATAAGAAGCGATTCCTTCTTTAAAGAATTCCGCACTGCGAGCTAAATCCTCTATCCTGTCATAAAATCCTTGGTGAAAAATACGGCGATAGGAATCCACTAAATGAGGGAATTTCTTTTCCACTTTCTTGCCACAAGAAGCGACCAACTGGGCATTGTACAAAACCTTGACATCCGTGCTTGTAATTATGGATTTTATGAAAAGCCACAGCCTCATAAATAAAGACTCGGACTTCAACTGAATATCAATATCTTTGTATATTTCTGTACCAGTCATCTCTGCGGACACAAGGGACTGAGACTCTGGATCCACAACCGTCTGGAGTTTCTCCAACATGGTCGCCCTTTCTGAAGACGACAATCCAGAAACAAGTCTGTCAAAAGAAGTATATTCTTCCATAGTGAAAATATTTTAAGACAGAAAAAAAACCATGTCAATGGTCAATTACATTGCGCAAAATTTCAAGACCTTTGGTGATTTCTTCATCAGTAATAACCAGAGGCGGAAGAAAGCGCAAAGTGTTTGCCCCTGCGGTGGAAACACAAAGACCTGCTGAAAGACATTCTTTTTGGATTTCAAAGGCCGACTGAACTATGTCAACTCCAATCATAAGACCTTTTCCACGGACATCCTTAACGCAAGAAAGATTCCATCCACGGACAGTTTCCCTGATTGCTTTTCCAGCGGAAACGACACGCTCCAAAAAACCCGTTTTACCAAGTTCAGAAAGAACAACTCTACCAGCGGCACAAGCAAGTGGATTGCCCCCAAAGGTTGACTGGTGGTCCCCTGCGACAAAGATATCCCTAACTTTGTTCCTAAAAAGGCAGGCCCCCATGGGAATCCCACCTGCAATGCCCTTCGCCAAAGTAACGACTTCTGGATTTATGCCCAAGTCATCACTAGCAAGAAGACTTCCTGTACGCCCCATACCTGTTTGGACTTCATCGCAAATTACAATCGCCCCAACTTTGCGTGCAACTTCCGCCGCGGTCATAGCCCAATCTTTGTCCACAAGGTTAACGCCACCTTCACCTTGAACGCATTCAATCATAAAGGCACAAACCGATTCGTCAAATACTTTGTCCAACGAATCGTAATCGCCAGCAGCAATATAACGGAATCCGTCTGGATAAGGAGCAAAATTTTCGTCATGGAACTTGTCCTGTCCGGTTGCCTTTAGGGTTGTGATTGTCCTTCCATGAAAAGACTTCTTCAATGTAACGATGACATTCTTTGGATTTTCCTGGGTTGTACTACCGTCTTTGGTCATGCAAGAAATCCGCCCGTACTTTCGGGCAAGTTTTATCGCCGCCTCGTTGGCTTCCGCACCGGAATTACCAAAGAAGACCCGTTCCATGCTTGTGGCTTCCAACAATTCTTTGGCAAAGGCCAAACCCTGGTCAGAATTGTAATAGTTTGAAATATGTATTTGCCGTTCAACTTGTTTCTTAACGGATTCCACCAACGACGGATGGTTGTGTCCCAAACAGTTCACTCCAATGCCAGAAACAAAATCAATATATTCCTTCCCATTGATGTCCTTGAGAGTGGAACCATTGCCAGAAGCAAAGACGACCGGCAGACTTGCATAATTATTGGCTATCATATCAACTTCCTTTCATTGCTCAACAGAAAAACTAGACTATTTTATAGCAAAACACAATGAAAACACAATAACAAGTTACCAGATATTTTTATTGCGTAGAAAAAAAAACACGGTTATACTGTTTGACATGAAGATGGTAACAATAACTTTTGCCGACGGCACAACCACGCAAGTCGTTTCTGGCACAAACATCGCAGGTATAATAAAAGCAAAACTTGCACCCGAAGAATGCGCTTTAGCCGCAAGAGTCAACAATGAGATTTGTTCCCTTGCCGCAAAAATTGACATCAATGCGATAATCGAACCAGTTTTACTCGGAAGCAGAGAAGGTTCTGCAATTTACCGTAGGTCGTTGTGTTTTGTTCTGGCGGCTGCCGCTCGCACATGCTTTCCAAATGCAAGACTTTTGGTGGGGCACAGCCTTGGATACGGATATTATTACACACTGGAAACAGGCAGGCCCATTAAAATATCAGAACTTGAGAAACTCAAGCAAGAGATGAAGCGTATCATCGATGCCGACCTGCCGATTGAAACGGACGTAATCTCATACAATGACGCCCTAAAACTTTTCGAAGAAGCTTACCAAATTCAAACTCACAAACAACTTTTATATAATTGTCCTTCAAAGATTTCCGTAAACACATTGGAAGGTTTTTCCGACTTGTATTACGGTCCGTTAGTTTCTTCCACAGGACTAATCAATCTTTTTGATCTGAAGCCCTATGGAGAAGGTTTTTTGCTCCGCTTTCCAGCCACGGCGGACGTAAAGCGGCTTACAGAATTTGAGGACGTGCCGCAGCTTTTTGCCGTATACTCAAAATACAAAAAATGGGGAAAACAATTAGGTGTGACATCGGCTGCGGACTTGAACGAATTAATTCACGGACGTACAACAGAAGACTTTATAGACACCGCGGAAACATTTCAACAAAAATGCATTGCGGACATCGCCGACATCATTCACAACCGGGGTAACGTCCGTGTGGTGTTGATTGCAGGTCCTTCCAGCTCTGGAAAAACAACGACATCAAAAAAACTTTCACTACAGTTAAAGGCAATCGGCTACCGCCCAAAAGTAATAGAACTGGATACATACTATGTCGACAGGACACGTACACCGAAAGATGCCGAAGGAAAATACGACTACGAATGTCTTGAAGCCCTTGACGTAGAACAACTCAACAAGGATTTGATGGATTTGTTCAGCGGAAAAGAAGTTAAAATGCCTTCTTATGATTTTACAGAAGGAAAGAGGTTTTACACCGGCAGAACGATGACTCTTTCGGAAGACGACATTTTGATACTAGAAGGAATCCACGGACTAAACGACAGACTTACCCCACTTGTTCCAAGTGAATACAAATTCAAGATATATCTTTCCGCATTGA
>JAZSMM010000201.1:0-4092 GCA_045535895.1 Treponema sp. | reverse complement strand
AAGTTGGCACACTTTCTGCTTTATACAGTAAAGTTTCAGGAGGTTGCGCATGTATATTTCAAAAGCGAACGACATTTATGAAGATTTTCAAAAGAAGAAAATAACAAGAGAAAAGGCAATAACATTGCTCATGGAAGAAATATTTCATCTTCCATATTTTTACGGGTTGGCAGATTTGGACGACGATGAGAGAATAGATTTTTTAATCTGGTCACATAAAAGCATCAAGTCAATTCTCGAGAAGTACAAAAGCAGTGAAAGTTCTTTTTTGACATACTTCACAATATCAATCAGGTTCCAGGGGAAAACATGGAGAAGACAAAACGCAAAAACAAAAACAAAACAACGTGTGCTGGACATGCATAGCTGGGAAGAACATAAACTGACAGTAGACAAGGATGAGATGTACGTTGAGGAAAGTCCAGAACCGTATCGTACCGCAAAACAAAGAGAATCCACAAAACAAACACTTCTGTCCAACAAACAAAAAAGATTTCTGCTGGTTTTGAGCCTAAAGAACTACCCTTTTTTGACAGCAAAGCATATTGAACGGATTCCAGCCCTTGCGGATATAAATGAAGAACAATTTCATGAATATCTAAAAAAAATACATGAATCAATAGACAAATCTATGGCACGTTATTTGGATATAAACTATAAATTGAACAAAACGTTTGTGAGCTTGAACCAATATATAGAAGAACTGAAAAACATGGATCCACAAACCACCCAGTACGCTTTGGTACACACAAATCTTGAAAAGGAAAAAAATCGGTTGGAATACAGACGGAAACAATTTAATTTATGCACCCACAGGTTGATGCCCAGAAACAGCACAATAGAAAAGACACTCGATTATCCTCCGGGAAGTGTAAGCAAAATATTAAAGCAAGCAGAAGAAAATATAAATGGGATAATAGAGATACTTGACCGTGAGGATGCTTGATGCTAGTATTTCGGAATGAAAATATACCTTGCTTCTGGAAACCTTCATAAAAAACAGGAAATGGCCTCCATTTTTAGTGGGCACACAATACTTGTTCCTGCTGACGACGGAATCACCTTTGACCCAGAGGAAAACGGAAAAACCTTTTTGGACAACAGTTTAATAAAAGCAAAGGCATTGTGGGATTTGGTCAGGCAACCTGTCTTAGCGGATGACTCGGGGATATGCGTTGACATTTTGGACGGAGTGCCGGGCATTTACTCTGCAAGATATGCGGGAAAAGAAATGCACACGGGAAGACCCGGCGGCAGAAAAATAACTCAAGAAGAACGAAACCAATTGCTTTTAGAAGAAGTTGCCCAAGTAATAGAATCCGGTGAGAAAGGTTGTTCCCGAAGTTGCAGGTACGTGTGTGCCATGACACTTTACTTGGGATTTGACAGGTTTTACGCAGTACAAGAAACAATGGAAGGAAGTCTTGTAGAAGACATATCTCAGTCAAGGGGAAAAGGCGGTTTTGGTTACGACCCGATAGTCATAATAAAATCAATCGGCAAGACCGTTGCAGAAATCAGTCCAGAAGAAAAAAACAAGATTTCACATAGAGGCAAAGCCGGTGCGATTTTGAACGCCATGTTGGAAAATCTTCCATTCACGGCTTTTGAAAAATAAAGACCCTGTCGGATGCCATACCAACATAGTCAAGACCAGCACGGCTTCCACACAATTCAGCGGCGACTTCCGTATAAAACGACACATGCGTAATGTCATCTTTGTACCACCACGAAGAAAACCCATCCGGGGATTCCACGTCTTTTTTCACAGGCGACGTGCCAACAGCGACAAAACCATTTTCAGCGCACAGTTTGGACAAAGCAGAGAATCCTTCTGCTGGTTCTTCAAAATGTTCCGCAACTTCAAGACAAAGAACCAAGTCGCTCTTTTCAAGAAGCAGTTTTTTTTCATTGTCAAAAAAAAGATCCCACCCCCAGATATTGTCAACATTCGGGAAAAATTCAAAAGGGACAAACCTTTTGTCGCTCACGATTTTTTTTAACAATCCTTCGGCTACCCCCGCACACTTTCCTTCGTTGTTAAAAATGCGAGAGAAAATCTTTAGAAGTTTTATCATAACGGGATTTGGTCCACTTCCATAGTCAGTGATGACATTCACGTCTGCGTTCAAAAATTTTCTTTGGATAGTTGGAAAATTGAAAACAGAAAACAAAAAATCTAGCAAAAAACCAACATAACCTGCATCTTCTAAGAAATTGTTGTGATTCAAATAGCGATTTTTTTGTTCTTGCGCAGAAGAAAGGTATTCAGGCAACATAGAAATTCCTCCGCAATCATCACATTTCAAATAGCCTCTCTTCCATCTTTTTTTTGCGACCATAAAATCGGTAACATTCGATCCACCACAAAATTTACAAAAAAACATAAAAAAAATATAAAAAATACTAAAGAAAAACACAATACATTCCGATAATAAAATCGAAAAGCCATACAAAAGAACAGCTTCGTTGAAGAATTCTATGTACAGGCATTTCAAGGTAAGTTTTCACTCGTGTAGCCTTGTAGTGTAAACTTGCAAATGGACGGCAAGGATGCTGTCCAAATAACATTTCCATGGAGGAACAAATTATGGTTATCAACCACAACATGTCAGCTATGTATTCCAACCGCCAGTTGGGCGTAACAGGCCTCAGCTTGCAGAAGGATATGGAAAAACTTTCATCCGGCATGAAAATCAACCGGGCTGGCGACGATGCATCAGGACTTGCGGTATCAGAAAAGATGCGCAGTCAAATCCGCGGCTTGAACCAGGCTTCTACAAATGCTTCCAACGGTATCAGCTTTATCCAGACAACAGAAGGTTATCTGCAAGAGACAACTGATATCATGCAGCGTATTCGAGAACTTGCAGTACAGGCTTCCAACGGTATCTATACTGATGAAGATCGCATGCAGATTCAGGTTGAAATTTCACAGTTGGTAGCAGAAGTTGACCGCATCGCAAGTTCAGCACAATTCAACGGCATGAACATGCTTACAGGTCGTTTTGCAATGCCTACAGGTGAAAATTCTGTCACAGGATCAATGTGGTTCCATATCGGTGCCAACATGGATCAACGCATGAGTGTGTTCATCGGTACAATGACCGCTACAGCACTTGGCGTAAGAGAACTTGGCGACGAAACAATCATTAGTCTGGCATCACCGGAAGATGCCAACCGCGCAATCGGTACAATTGATGAAGCATTGAAGAAAATCAACAAGCAGCGTGCCGACTTAGGTGGATACCAGAATCGTCTTGACTATGCAGTGAAGGGCATCGATATTGCTGCTGAAAACCTGCAAGCATCTGAATCACGCATACGTGACACAGACATGGCAGCCCAGATGGTTGAATTCACCAAAAATCAGGTTCTGCAACAGGCTGGAACTGCAATGCTTGCTCAGGCAAACGTTCAGTCACAGAATGTATTGTCATTGCTCCAGTAATGTACTCAAAGCAGAAAGCGAAGTCTTTTGGCATCGCTTTCTGCGGTTTGCGTGGCTTTTTTCACATCTAAGTCTTTACAACTCCCACGTATCTTGATATATTTATATTATTGGATTTCAGTACGGATTTAGACGTACAATTGATCTTTGAAAACTGCCTTTCATGTGCCTGTGGCGGCAAGGGCGGACACTGTAATTTTACAATGTCTGTTCGTGCTGTTCGGAGCTAAAACGATGCAAGGGGGGCGCAAACCCTTGTATTGTCCGCACAGGCATGACCAAAACATGGAATGTTTTGGGGTTCAACCAAACATGGAGGGCAACTATGATTATTAATCACAACATGAGTTCTATGTATGCAAACAGAACTTTGGGTGTTTCTGGCACACAAATTCAGGACAACATAGAAAAACTCAGTTCTGGTCAGCGTATAAACAGAGCTGGCGACGATGCATCTGGATTGGCTGTATCTGAAAAAATGAGATCACAGATTCGTGGTTTAAATCAGGCAGAGCGAAATATTCAGAATGGTGTTTCGTTTATCCAGACAACAGAAGGATATTTGCAGGAAACAACAGACATCTTGCAGCGTATCCGTGAACTTGCTATTCAATCTGCAAACGGTATTTATACTGATGAAG
>JAZSMM010000035.1:0-9868 GCA_045535895.1 Treponema sp. | reverse complement strand
TCTGCCCTCCTTAAATATTGCAACGCCATTTGGAGATTGTTTTTTGAAAGATAAAAGTCCGCAAGTACGATTTTTGAAGGAAAGTGCTGTGGATTGTCAATCTCGAAATCCTGTACGGCTTCAAAAAATGCCTCTTCGGTAAGGTTAGAACTCACAAGGGCTTCGTAGGCTTGGCTGACCGTCTGTTCACGGGAGGTGCAGCCTGCCGCCCACACCAGAATAAAAACTAGAAAAATCTTTGACAAATGTTTCATGTAAATTTATATAGTTTTTTTCTTCAAAAAAACGGCTTTTTTTTTATAAAAAAATATCTTTTATTGTTTTTTTTTATTATTTGACAGTCTTCTTTTTTTATTCTATCATAAAAACATGAGTACAGAACTGTTGATTATCGATCCACAAAATGATTTTTGTTCTCCAAAAGGTTCACTTTATGTTCCCAATGCAGAAAAAGACTGTGCGACTTTAGCGGAATTCATAACCAAGAACATCGATGCAATAGATGCCATCCATTTGACCTTGGACACGCATCCTTTTTATCATATTGCGCATCCATCTTTTTGGAAAACACAATCAGGGGAACAACCGGATTTGTATACGCAAATCACTTACGAAGACTTTGACAACGGATTGTTCCTTCCGGTAGATGAAAACCAACACGAACGTGTGGGAAAATATTTGTCCGCTTTGCAGTCAAGAAATCGCTACAAGCTAACTATATGGCCTCCGCATTGTCTTATGGCTACATGGGGGGCATGCATTGTACCAGAAATATGGAACGCAGTTCATTCATGGGAATGCAAGAAATCCAAAAGAACGATAGATTATGTCTTAAAGACCATGAACCCCTTTACGGAGCATTACAGTGCAATTCAAGCGGAAGTCCCAGATCCAAGCGATCCTGCAACACGAACGAATTTCACATTGATTGACCAATTAAAGAACAAAAATGTGATTATCGCAGGGGAAGCTCTTTCCCATTGTGTTTCAAACACCATACGGGATATTTGTGTATATGTTTCTCCTTCCCAAGTTACGTTGTTGTCCGACTGTACTTCAAACGTCAAAGGATTTGAACAAGTGGGTGAAGACTTCCTGACTGAATATAAATCAAAGGGCATGAAATTCTTGCATTCCAACGATTTGGTTATTTAATTTTCAGGATTTTGTAAAATGCCGTCTCATTGCATTTCATATATAAAAAATAGATTGCTAATTTTATGTTTATTTTCATTCCCGTTGTTTTGTATTTTTCCCGCCACGCCAAGTTGGCAGCTTGTCGCCGGCGGGGATTCCGTAGCCACGCCGGTAATTACCGATTATGGTTTCGCCACCCTGTTGGACGGAAGAACCATGGCGGCTATTTCCTCAAATGGTTCGTTGCTTTGGCTTTCCAGTGTTCCGGGGGGCAAACCCCTGCCGTTCATTGGCAAAGGTGAAGGCGGTTTCCTTATAACTGTAGGCGGCAAAAACAAAGTTTCACTCTTCAATCCCAGCGGTCTTTGCTTGTGGACAAGAGAAGCCTCGTCACAGGTCATATCCGCCCCCATCCAAGGGGACGACGGAAGAATTTTCGTTCAATGCAACGATAAAATAGATTGTTTTGGAACAAATGGAACCCTCAAATGGACAATAGAGACAAGTGCGGCGGCGAACATTCCTCTTTTGCAGCTGGAAGACGGAAGTATTTTGCACATACAAAGCAAAACCATCGGCGGGTGTTCCACTGCCCTAAGGGTTTCACCTTTCGGAAAGATATTAGAGGAAATAACTTTCACAGGAAAAATTGCGAATGCAAAACAAACCGATTTTGGAGTTTTGATTATATTCACCGACGGCTCCATTGGATGTTGTTCTTCAACTGAGGATGGAGCTGTTTCAAAATGGGTCGTAACTTCCGACGTTTTAAATATTTCTTCATCATCTTCTTTGGTCGTAGAAAAAGGAAATTCCTTGGCGGTGGTGTTAAGCCCAAGCGGTTCTGGAACTTCCGTGATTTTTTTGAATATGGACAACGGAGAAATTGTCTCCAGGCAGAATTCCCCGATAGATTCTACCAACTTAACGTTTTCAGCCCTCGACGCAGATTCTGTCATGCTTTGCGACACAAAGAAAGCCGCCGGATGTTCCGTACATGAAAGTTCCTTGTGGCAGTTTGAGATTCCTTCCTCAAAAAAATGGTCTTACGTTTTATGTTTGAAAAACGGGTATCTTGTCGTATTGGAAAAAAATTCCTGGGTCATATCGGCGTATCGTGTCACACAAAAAGTCGGAGAACAAAGAAAACTGAAAAATTCAATAGCAAAGAAGAATATATACAAGCCGTTCATCGACATGGCGGCGAAAAAAGCTGGATTGAATAATCAAACGTCAACCCTGTTTGGCAAGGTTGTTTCCGACGACATGATTTTGCAAATGGAACAACATCTTTTGGCAGGCAATTACGCAGACCACGAAGACACTTGGGTCGCAGCTTTGTCACTGGAATGCATGCAAATCACAAACAGATTTATGAACCAAAGTTCAACTCAAACTTTAAATTTTTCGCAGGTAGACGAGGACATGGTTCACTATCAGAAAGTCCTCCACCTCATTGGATATTTGGGAAGCAGCATACACAACAGGACTCTTGCTTCCATAATACAAAAAGAAACGGACATATCTTTGCTCATCGCAGCGTTGCAGACTTCATCGCAAGTTGCATACGACCCAGACAACATCATCTTGGACAGCCTTGAGCATTTGACGCGCAGACAGAACATTGTATCAAACCAACGTGTGGCACAAGAATTGTGCAACGCAATTTATGAGATTTGCCGTTTCATGGGAAAACCAGCTCTATTTACAAAGGGAAGACAGCTTCTTTCATATCTGCTGAACAACAGCACTGACAGCAAAACAAAAATCTATGCCTCGCTTGCAATGGAAAAAATAATTGCTCTGCAAATGTAGGCAACTGCAAAACAAATTTGTAGCAATAAAAAAGAAATCGTGATATAATATTCAATACGTTTATGGAAGAAGCCGAACAAGTTTCATATAAACACTGGAGGAATTATGTTCAAAAGAAAACTGACTGTAGTCATCGCTACAATACTTTTGTGTGCGTTTTCCATGCCTAGCTTTGGCTTGGAAATTGATGAAGAAGAGATTAGGTCTGTAGCTCCTGATGCGGTTGAATTCATCAACTACACGGGTCCCCACACTGTGATTAACTCGTTGCAACAAATCAAAGAAATCGGTTCATCATTGGGAGCAGTTATCGCACAAAACACTGCTTCACCAGGTTCTGCCGGAAATTCTGCCAGGTATTATGTCGTCCATGCCGTAGACCCAACCGTTACAACGGGGTTGGATGCCGACATAATGTTTATAGGACCAAATGCCACTGTTGACCATATCAAAAACCTGCGTCATATAATAGCTTCATATTTGGTTTCTGCTTATAATTATTCAGAATCCGACGCACAAACTTTGGCTGTATTTGTAACTGTATATAACGCTGTTTATCGCGGCAACCTTGATATGTTCAAGTCGAAATACAAACCTGTTGTCACAGAAAAACTTACCGCAGCCCATGCCGGTTTGGCTTTGAACTACCAAGACTGGCCAGGAAAATCACAAATTGTAATTCCGCTTGCAGATCCTAACGGAGGACTTAGCACAGTAGACACTTCTGTCATATCAGACACCCAAGTTGTGGAATCCCTTAGGGAAGAAGATGATATGGGCGTTGACGTTCGCAAGGAACTTGTGGACATAAAGGAACGTGAAGCCGATGATGCCGCAGAAAAAGCTGCAGAAGCTCAAAAGCAGGCCACACAAGAAACCGCCAAGCAAAAAGAAGAAGAGAGAAAACTAACAGAAGCAAAAAAAGAAGCCGAGCAAGCAAAAAAAGAGGCGGAGCAAAATCCCAATGACAAAGCAGCTCAGCAAAAAGCAGAGGAAGCTCAGAAAAAAGTAGAAGAACAGGAAGAAAAAACAGCCGAGCAGACTCAAGTGGCAGAGGAAAAACGGCAAGAAGCCGCAGAGCAACAAGCGGTGGCGGATCAAAAACGAGAAGAAGCTCGTGAAGACCGTGCCCAAATCGCAAAAGACCAACAACAACTTATAGAAGAAGGACGACAGCCTGATGCTCCTGGTGTTTATGGTCTTGAAATAGTGGACACAGAATTCTCTCGTATGGTTAAATTGAACAGAGACAAAGGAAACATTATCCAGGAGTCTCCTGTAACTGTGATTAGAGGAAGAACAATCCTGCCTGCCGGCGACAATTATATGGCCATAGCTGGAAAAACCGGAGGAAATGCCGCTGTAAAAGTTGTTCTTTTAGACAAACAGTACATGGAAATTATAGCTGAAAGCGCAGAGTTCGCTGCCGAACAATCAGTACTCGTCCAAGACGGAAATGATTATTATGCGGTTGTACAAGACTCAACTGGTTGGATTTTGGGAAAATACAACAAAGATTTGAAGTTGCTTTTAAAGTCAAAAATTACTGTAAATCCAGCAACCGCCGTTGTAATAACAGAGGCAGGGATAATTGTTACGGATACTAACGGTGTTGCAAGGTTACTTGCAAAATCCAACCTTGCGGAAGTCAGTGAAGACAACCCCGGCATAATAAACGAAAAATAACAAACTTCTATAATTTAACAACTTACCAACCAAAGGCAATACTTTGTCTTTGGTTGGATTTTTTTCTGTTAGGCAGCAATAAAAAATGTCAATTACCATGAAGTGTTTTTGTCTTGTTTCTATCCTGTTTCTTTTTGTTTCATGTAATTCCGTTCCAATTTCCGTTTCTCCGGACACTCATATAAGAGAGGTAGAATTATTTCCAAAAAATTTCAGTTGGCAAGAACTTGCTCCGGGAATATCTTTCCTGCAATACGAAGAAAAAAGCATCCCGTTGCGGTGGAATATGATAAAAGTCAATCTAAATACGCCTGGATTGTCTTTGACAAGTTATCCTTCAAAGACGGAAATGGACAGACAAGGTGTCTTCCCAAGTATCTCAACAAAAAAATTTCTAAAAAACACAGAATCGGTTTTTGCCGTCAACGCAACACCTTTTGACTACCCTTATGGATTCTTGTTTGCAAAACGAAGAATTGTTGGGTTATACATATATCAAGGTGAACAGTTGTCGCCACCCGTAGAAAAATACGCCGCCCTGCTTTTCAGCAAACACAAGACAGAAACTTTATCAGCAAGAATACTCCATTCACAAAAAAACATCCCTGAAAATATTGAGTATGCATACGGAGGTTTCTATTCTATTCTATATGAAAAAAACATTCAAAAATTTAAAAACACATCGCTAGACTCAAGGATGGCCGCAGGAGTGTCAAAAGACGGAGATATTTTGTTTTTGATTTTTGTAGAAGGAGAAAGCCCTTACACAAGCAAAGGCGCGACATTTGAAGAGACGGCATTGATACTTTTAAATGCAGGTGCATATGATGCGATGCAGTTGGACGGAGGAAGTTCCGCATCCATGGTAGTCGCAGACAAAGAAAAACTGGATTCATGTTTAACTCTTAAACCTGCAAATATATTTGGTTTCAAAGCAAGTTTTCCTACAAATTTAGATTGACCAATCATCTATAATAATTTATTATTGTCATATGGGTATTGTAACGACTCAACAACTTACTAGATATTACGAACTGTACCGTGACAAGGAAGTTACATTTTCCAAGGAAGTAATAAAAACACTTAACCTTGATCCCCGTCAGGTCTATATAAAATGCACAGATTCTCAATGGCCATGCATAATAAATTCGACTTCGTTTATGGGTGCAAAAATAATCATCGGATCAAAGGGAGGTGCATACGCGAGACTTTCCCAAGAAAAAGGCACCGTCAACCTTCGTTTCTGTTTTTTGCAAGCTGACAAACAACCGATGAGTTTCTTTGTAAATGCGAAAGTTTTTGAGATAGTTCCCTACATGAATTCCTCTGATTTGGCTGTTGTTTCCTTGACATATGTCCAACGCCCGCCGGATGATTTGATTGAGCTTATCGGAAGACTTCTTGATGCCAACATAAATTCTTTGAGGCGAAAAGATGAACGTATTGTCTTGACCGATGATTCAAAAAGAAAATTGAATCTTACAAAGTCCGAGACTATCGCATTCATAGACAGCGTTCCCAGGCATTGCATAGTCCGTGACATTTCTTTTTCCGGGGCTAAAATAATATTGTTGGGCGTGGCTCAATTTTTGAACAACAAAAACATTGTCCTTCGTTTGGAATTTGATGAACCCCAGGAAGTAATTGCAATTCCCGGAAGTATCGTCAAGACAGAGACAGTTCAAGGACGTAAAGATATAATTGTCGTGTGCATTCAGTATGACACGACAAAAATCCCAATGAGTTACAAACTGCACATAAACACATATTTAAGTGGTTTAAGGAAAAAGCAGTTGTCTACGTACCATTCGGAACCTGTGTCTGCGTCTGTTCCTGCCACAGAAGCAAAAACATAAAACTACTAGGGAAAAACATGAAACCTTTTGATCCACTTGACTCGATTTTTTTTATAACACTTTCAGAAGATGTATCGTTATTGTTAAATGACATTGATTTGGATTGTTCTATACCTCTGCCTGTCCAGAAGAATATTTCTTCTGACGACGAATTCGACATATCCAAACTTACACCCGAAATGATTTTTGCAGGGATTTTGACGGTCCTCGCTTATGATTCAAAAAACAAAAACCTGCCCTATTACCGGAAATTAATAACAAAAGCTAGACCTGATATAAAAAAAGAACTTGCAGAAGCAGCGATACTAAAAACAAAAAACGAAGATTTTGATATAGCGGAAGAAATTTTTGCTGCATTACGAGGTCTTGATCCAGACGATATCGCTATAGTGTTGAATACTGCTTTGTTTTTTGACCAACGCGCGGAATCTTATCGCCGTTCTGGCTTGCTCGAAGATGCAGACGCATATGATGAAAGCGCCCACAGATATTACAAAATGGCCATGGAAGACGACCATGCCCCTGCCGATGTGTATTTTAATGCCGGATTTTTTTACCTAAAACAAAGGAATTTCAGTAGGGCTAAAGATTGTTTTGACACATTTCTTTCTTTAACGGCGGACTTGCAAGACGAGGATTTAACTGACAATGAAAAGTATAAAAAGCAAAGGGCAAAAGAAATTGTAAACGATATTACCTCTAGAAATCTTGAAGACGAACAATTCAAGGCTGCCTTTGACTTTATTTCCATGGGACAAGAAGAACGAGGCCTTGAAGAAATTCGTGAATTCATCGCAAGAAATCCAAAAGTGTGGAATGCTTGGTTTTTGTTGGGCTGGGGTTTGCGACGACTTGGACGTTGGGAAGATGCAAAAGCCGCCTTTGCTCAGTCAATTGAATGTGGCAGCACAGAAATTGACACTCTTAATGAACTGGCCATTTGCCACATGGAACTTGGGGAATTCAACGAAAGCCGAAAATGCCTGTCGAACGCCCTTTCCTTGGAACCTGAAAACACCAAGATAATGTCTAACATGGGATGTTTGGAACTAAAAATGAACCATCCTGACATAGCTAAGAAATACTTTCAGGCTGTTCTTGAGTTTTCCCCGGAAGATACAATCGCGCTTAAAATGCTTGAACAATTGTAATCATTTTTTTATATTTTCCAGTTCCACAGTATCGCCGACAATAATTCCATTTCGCTCAAACCATCCCTGCGGGACTTCCAATGCATACTGAACAAAATCCGTACTGCTCCAACTGGCCTCGCTAAATGGAGTCATGTCATATATGTTTTTTATATTGCCACGGGAATCAATATACGCAATAGATAAAGGATGCGGCGTGTTCTTCATCCAAAAACTTAAAAGCTGGCTTTTTTCAAAAACAAAGAGCATACCGGTTCCGTCTGGAATAACTTCTCTACCCATATAGCCTTTTTCCCTGGTTTCCTGCGTATCAGCTATTTCTACTTCAACAGAAATTTTTGTTCCGTCTGAACGTATGATATTTATGGATTTTTTTTTCAAACCATCTGAATTGGCACAAGAAAAAAAACACAAACATACAAACAAAAAACAAAGGATTGTTTTCTTTTTCATCACAAACTGTCCAAAAATTTCTGTCGATTGTATTCTTCTGATGTAATCCTAACATTTGAAGATTCTTGCAAATCTTCAAAAATTTTTACATCCATATACTTTAGAACCAAAGGCTTTTCCAATGACATCAAAACAGAATCATTTTTCCACTCAGATTTTTGCGGTGAAAGGGAATCTGGTTGTCCGTATTTTTCACACAAAGTGGTAAAGACACTATAGTAATCTATCTGCTCGGGATTCAAGTTGAGGGTAATGATATACAACCTGTCGTCATCAAACTGAAACCAACATTCATCAAAAAACAAAACCCCTTTTGTGGAAATCAAAGCTCTGTTTTCTCCTGGCAAAAGAGATACATCCTTCTCTCCACGATAACCGTAGGCCAAGTCTTCCATGAGTGCCTGCTTGGTTTCATCCATGGACATTCCCAACAAAACGGACCCATATCCGGTAGGAAGAGAAGAATCCGAAGCAAAACAAACCAATGAAACAAAACAAAACAATAAAAAAACAAGATATTTACGGCGTAAAACACACATGTTTTTCATAAAATCCCCGTTCCCTGGTGTGTCAGATTTGCTTACGATAAAAGGCTGCGGATTTTATAAGTTCCAAACAGTCCGGAACAAACAACTTGTTGTCTTCTGACTGTCGAACCAATGGACATTCCAGAAACTGTTCAATCACTGAATATTGTGCATTGGTTGGAATCCCGCACATATTTGCAACATCCCGAGCGGTAAATTGGAATTGGTGAGGTGTTTTTCGACCATGAAAAATTTCAACTTTCTCTTTTTCAAGTTGCAATGCAAGCATGTCAATCATTTTGTTAACCGGATTATGTATGGAGGCATTGTCCAATTGTCGTTCCATTCCCCAAATACGTTCTGACAGCGTTGTCGTCAGCCTTGCGACAAGTTGCGGTTGAGATGAAACCATTTGATCAAAATTCTTTCTATTCACGACCATCAATTGACAATCTTCAAAAGCGATTGCACAGGCAGACCTTGGTTTGTCTTCTAGCAGAGCCATTTCCCCGAAAAAATCGCCTTTTTTAAGTACGGCAAGAATAACTTCATTGCCATCAACAATCTTGGTTATTTTGACTTGTCCTGATTGAATAATGAACATGTCCTGTCCGCTTTGACACTCAGAGAATATCATAGTACCTTTAGGATAAGTTCTCATCAGGTCGTTTGTAGGCTCAAAGTAAACCGCTTTCGACTTTTGTTTTAATGTCACAAAATGCTTTTTTGCTGCCTCGACATAAGGTCCTATTGGCCAAGCCTTGATATATTGGTAATAAGCATAGACGGCAGCATCGATGTTCCCACTGTCTTCATAGAAATTAGCGACGGAAAAGATTTGATTTGGCGAAACCTCTGTTATGTTGTTTAGGGCAAGCCTTGTAAGTTTTTCATTCATCGTACGCATTTTGTTTGCAAACGTACGAATTATTTTCATAGCTACGGGAGTATTTTGTTGGATTAAATCTGAATATTGATCCCTGCGGACGGCAATTGCAACGACATCTGTGGTTGCAATCACGGTCTCAAACTGATCGTGCCCTGACATGCATGGAATAACTCCGATAAAATCACCAGGCCCAAGTTGAACAGGAGGAACCGTTGTCCGCTCCCTTACACACCGAACATTTCCATTACGTATTATATAAAATTTATCCCCACAGGGTTTTCCCTCTATGAGTATGTAAGAATCTTTCCTAAAATTAACAAATGAAAGCTGTAGCACAGTGTCCCTCCCACTTAG
>JAZSMM010000340.1:0-2590 GCA_045535895.1 Treponema sp. | reverse complement strand
GGGATACTTTTATCTCCTGTTTCACCTGAAAGGACAGAAATGGTCTGGGCAATTGAAACAGGTTCGCAGATTCCGCTGGCTTCTATCAGGATGTAGTCGAATTTTCTTTGGTTTGTAAGGCTGACAATCTGTTCCATCAAGTCGGTTTTTAAGGAACAACAGATGCAGCCATTTTCCAAGGGAACAATACTGTCTTTGTCCTCTTCCACAATTCCCGCTCCACGGGCGATTAACTCAGCGTCTATATTTACTTCGCCAATGTCGTTTACTATTACAGCGACTTTGTATCCTTTCTGGTTGTTCAAAATATAGTTCAACAAAGTGGTTTTTCCTGCTCCAAGGTATCCAGTGAGCAGTGTAACTGGGGTCAAATTCTTTTTCATGTTGAATAATATAGTAAAAAAAAAAGGTTAAGGCAACGGCAATGTTGGCTTCCTTGTTTACAAGCAAATGGAGTTTGCTGAATTTTCTACAATTTTTGTTTTATGTAGTATAATCATGGACAACGGTAACGGTTCCCGTAATTAACGGCGCCTGTACTCTTTTATGCTTGGTTTTGTTCTTTATCAAAGAAAATTTTTACTTGCAATGCGCCATCCTTTTTGTCCAAGGAATTTGCACGGCACTTACCGGATATGAAGTTTTAGGTGCTTTTTTGTATGAGTTATCAGATGCTGTTGTATACTTATAACCTATAGATTCCATCTGAACACCGTCTGTTTTACCTGGCCATTTTACACTGTTGTCCGTGTTTGGAGATGATGTAATCATTACCATGACAAGTCCATTATCTTCCTTCCTGTTGAGACAAGGAAACGTCCTTTTTTATAGTTGTTCCTCACGTACAAATCCTTAATATACTCTTTGGCTATCTGGGATGGTGTTTGCTCCTGTCTGCTTTCTGTCCCCTCTATTTTTACATCTGCTTTGCATGAGGAAAAGTCCGCCACAACCAACGTAACCAACAACATTAAACAACACAACCTTTTCACTCTTTACCTCCTTGACATGAAAACGGGTTTTTTATTCAACAAAAAAAACTCATCCCGATTGCCATAATCCGTCACCGCCGTCCCGCCACAGGAATACCCAGAATATACAGATTGTAGTTGTCTGCCGCCTTTATGAACTTTGCATTGGAGAACATTGAACACAATGCCGTACCGCACAACCCCACTACCGTAGTACACACCGCAGTCACTCCTGCCCATTCATTTTCCCCAAGCAAATCCGTGTATTCGTTGATGTATCCCAACGCAACTCCTGCCAAACCTACCCCAACGCTTGTCCACATCCCTGCGTCAAGTATGTTCGCCTGCTTGATTAATGGTATGTTCTCCTCCACTCCGGAAAGGACTTCTTTCAGTTCTTTTTTACCCAGTATTTCCCCTTCACTGCCAAGCAGGTAATAGCTGATTGGGTCGTTTGCGTTGGCGTGTACAAGCAGCTTAGGCACGGGCAATTTTACCGCCTCTACCTCTTGTGCTTGAACGGGCAATACCGTTACAAAAAAAATTATCGCACTTATCAAAGCCGTTGTCTTTTTCATTTTCATTCACTCCTTTGTTATAGAAATTAATATAGATAGGGAGAGGAAGAAACTCCTCTCCTTTTTTAGTTTTAAAGTTTCTTTTTTATCTTTGTTAAAGGCACCACAACACAAAGTTTCCCCTTCTTAAATCCCTCTGCAGAAGAAGCTGCACCCGCAACAGCTGCTCCCACAACTGCTCCAGTAGCAGAACCCACACCAGGAATTGCGCTTCCGATTGTAGCACCTGCCAATGCCCCTGCAGCCGCTCCTGCCGCATCTGATGCAGCAGCCATAGCTACTTTCTTTTTATACTTTTTCCATAGCGATGTTATAAATCTTGCAGAGGCTTTTTCTCCTTCTAAAGTTTCATAACTATCATACCAAAAAGACAAGGAATATTTTGCAGTTTCAGCATAACTCATAAATTGTACAAGGGCATCTCCTGCAAGGTTGTTTATAGCTTCTTGTTCAATCTGTAATATTTTGATTTGTGTACTTTCCAATGAATCGGAAGGTTCTTCCAGAATATTTTCTACACGAAGTATGTAATCTTCAGCAGAAGAATAGATGAAACCTTGTTTGTCTAACTCTTCTACAAGTGAAACCTCGTTGGAACTTGAACGAAACGCAGAATCTTTCTCCTCAATAGTTATAAAAATAGTTTCACCATCTACTTCAAAATATTCATTGAACTTATTTTCATGCAAGGAAACAGCCTCAACAAATCTCCCAGAATTCAATTCATAGTAATCTGTTAAAATTTGGTTATGCTGTTCTCCTATAACAGAAAACTGTGCAATAACATCTTTTTCCTTTTCCGATAACTTCACAGATGATTTCCCCTTGCAACATGACAAATCATTCTCGCACCCCATGGAAAAAACGACTGCCATTGCCAACAACATTAAATAACACAACCTTTTCACTCTTTACCTCCTTAACATGAAAACGGCTTTTTATTCCCGTTCCAGTGGCCACCAAGAACTTGTCTAAACGCTAGCACAGGTTTTTTTGCCTGTAAACCCGGTTTTTGCAAAAATAACCGCGGTTACCAAAAAA
>JAZSMM010000222.1:0-2654 GCA_045535895.1 Treponema sp. | reverse complement strand
GGAAAAAATGCTTTTAAAGATATGGTCGCAAATTGCGCGCCGGTACAAAGATTCTAGCGAATACGTCTTGTATGAGATAATGAACGAGCCGCACATGAAAAGCGGGAATCTTCAGGCAGATTTGAAAAAATGGGGAAAAATCCAGGGCAATGTCTTGAAATTGATTCGTTCCATTGACACAAAGCATACTGTAATTGTTGGAGCGGAGAATTGGAATTCTCTTGACGGACTTTTTACGTTGCCAGATTACGAAGACAACAATCTGATTTATAATTTCCATGATTATTCTCCGTTTTTGTTTACCCACCAGGGAGCAAGTTGGACTGACATTGAACGGTTGAAAAACATTCCGTTCCCTTATGTAAAAGAAAAAATGTCACCGTTGCCAAAAAACGCCACGAATTCGGAGCGGTGGTATTATGAAAACTATCAAAATGATTCAACGGAAGAAAAACTAGTTGAGCCGTTGAATAGAATTGTTGAATTTGCAAATAAAAGAAATGTGGCTTTGATGTGCAACGAATATGGCGTTTACATGAATTATGCGGACAACGAAGAACGCACGAATTGGTACAGAATGAAAGCCAAATGGATGGAAGAGCGGGGAATTATTCGAGTGAGTTGGGACTATAAAGGTGGATTTGGAATTTTCAACAAACAAGAAGGCATGTTCCCAGAGGATTTGAATACTGTTCTTTTGGAAGGGATGGACTTCAATGTTCCTCCCATGGAAAAGCGGCAAAGAAAAACCTGGCTTGACAAAGCGGTTGAAACAGGAAATTTTTCAATGTATAAAAATGGTTTTACAGATAATGTACGGTTGGAAGGTTGGATTGACTCTGGAAAAGAAAAGGTGGATTTGCAGAAAAAAGACTTTGCAAGTGATGACTCGTACATCTATATTCCCAAGGCAAAACCATATAATTCGATTCAACTTAATTTTAAGGGCACTTGCGATTTTTCTGGATTAATGGAATCTGGGAAAAGGCTTGAGTTTGAAATTCGTTCAAAGCAAAAGGATTTAAAACTAGATGTGTACTTTAGGGATAAAACAGTTCCTGAAAAAGGATTGAAGGGCAAGGAATGGAGGGCAGGCATTTTTATTAGGAATGATTTGGTTGCTTCAGATGGGGAATGGCACAAGGTGAGCGTTCCTCTAAAAGACTTTGCTGATTACGGGGCATGGGATTCCTTGGAGGAGAAATGGTATAATCCCGAAGGATTTTTTGATTGGAGCAATATTGACAGGTTGGTCTTTGATTTTGTGGAAGTTGACGTGAAAAATGAAATTTCCATTCGCAACATTGAAATAAAGTAAAAAAAGATATTGCCACTTGCCTTGCATTCTACTTGTAGATGTGTTAAAATATTTTTAGTAAATCGGTTTACTTTTTTTGTGAGGAAGATATGAATTTAACAAGAGCAAGTGGAATTTTATTACATCCTACGTCTTTGCCGGAGACACCTGGAATTGGAACGATAGGAAAACAGGCATATAAATTTGTTGATTGGCTTTATGCTGCAGGCCAGTCTTTGTGGCAAATTCTTCCAATTGGGCCTACCGGGTACGGGGATTCACCTTATGCATCCTTTTCTACCTTTGCAGGAAATCCGCTTATGATAGACTTGGACGACTTGGTTGAAAAAGGTTGGGCAAAACCCGAATCCATTGTTCCACCGGATTATATAAAATCCAAAGGTCCTGTGGATTTTGGGGCTGTCGTATGGTGGAAAATTCCTGTTCTAAAACAAATTGCAGAGAATTTCCTTTCTACAGCGAAAGCCAAAGATGTAGTGGAATTTGAGGCTTTCAAAAAAGACTCCACGCTTTGGCTGGACAACTACAGTATTTTTATGAGCATCAAGGAATTCTATGATGCGAAAGCCCAAAAAGAAAAAAAATTCGGTGCGATGTGGAGTAATTACTGGCCTCAGGAACTTGCTTCTCGTGACTCGCAAGCGATTGCTTCTTGGGAAAAAGCCCATGGCAAGGAAATTGAAATACACAAGGTCGTTCAGTTTTTCTTTTTTAACCAATGGAACGCTCTTAAAAAATATGCGAATTCAAAAGGGATTTCCATCATAGGAGATATCCCAATATTTGTGGCATCTG
The DNA here is from genome assembly GCA_045535895.1 of Treponema sp. Taxonomy (GTDB): domain Bacteria; phylum Spirochaetota; class Spirochaetia; order Treponematales; family Treponemataceae; genus Treponema_F. Next base: position 541 of record JAZSMM010000222.1, on the reverse strand, counting down.
ACTCCGCAGATGTATGGGCAAACCAGCATTTGTTTCAGCTAGATAAAAACGGCAAAGCGATTGCTGTTGCCGGAGTTCCTCCTGATTATTTTAGTGCGACAGGACAGCTTTGGGGAAATCCCTTGTATGACTGGGACGCAATGAAAAAAGAAAATTACGACTGGTGGGTTAAACGCATTCAAGCTATGCTTAATGTGGTGGATTATATCCGAATAGATCATTTTAGAGGATTTGAGGCGTACTGGTCTGTGCCTGCTGGGGAAGAAACGGCAATCAACGGAAAATGGATGCCGGGACCTGACCATGAGTTGTTTGAAGTGATAAAAGAAAAGTTGGGTGATATTCCGATTATCGCAGAGGATTTGGGGTTGATTACAGAAGGGGTGCGGAAGTTGCGTGATGATTTTGAGCTTCCTGGCATGAAAATTCTTCAATTTGCATTTGACTTGGAAGAAGCTGGAAAAGAAGGTTTTGTAAACCCATTCTTGCCCCATATGTATTCTCGCAATTGTGTGGTTTATACGGGAACCCATGACAACGA
>JAZSMM010000111.1:0-6686 GCA_045535895.1 Treponema sp. | reverse complement strand
TCTTTTGAAGGCACAATGAGAGCACCCAAATATTTTTTGTCCTGCCCAAGGACAACAGAACTTTCAATATACGGACTTCCGCAAAGGGCGGATTCAATCACTTGAGGCTCGATGTTCTCTCCGCCAAGCAAAACAATTGTGTCTTTTGCACGCCCTGTGATTTTTATTTCTCCGTCATACGAAAGCATGCCAAGGTCTCCGGTGTTCAACCACCCGTCCTTATCAACGGCCTGTTCCGTCAAGTCAGGTCGTTTGTAATAACCTTTCATTATCTGCCGACCTCGGGCAAGGACAAGCCCTTTTTTTCCCGGTCCAAGCGGCTGGTCACAAATAATTTTTCCATGTTCTTCTGCGACAATCTTGATTTCCGCACAAGGATACACCTGCCCAACACAGCCGGAACGAGGTTTGGTAGGCCAACGGACGGCAAGTACGGGAGCGGCTTCTGTAATTCCATAGCCTTCAAGAAGGTTGAAACCTATAGCCTGGTAGAACGCATCCGTTTCCGGTTGGAGCGCTCCGCCACCGGAAACCGCATTCGTCATGCGGCCGCCAAGTTTTGAACGGATTTTGCGATAGACAAGGAGGTTCCCCAATGAATACAAAGGAAACAGCACAACCAAAGGAACAAGACCTACAAGGGCATCCAAAAACCGTGAGCGGCGTTTTAGTTGGCACACCAAACCTTTCACATGGTTCTTTGCCCATGCGTATCTTTTTCCAACCCAGACAAAAAACTGGAAGATTTTGTACGTAGCTCCGCCCGTCTTGCGCATGGTCCTGTAAACGCCCTGTGCAAGGGATTCCCATAAACGGGGAACTCCGCACATGCCTTGGGGTCTTATTGTGGCCATGTCCGCCAACATGACAGCCGCGACAGGCTTTGAATATGCAAGACCACTGTTAAGTCCCATGACCAGATATTGAAATACCCTCTCGAAACTGTGCCAAACCGGCAGAACGCTAAGCCACAACTCCCCCGTTTCTGTGGTGGAAAGAACGGAACGCACGACTTCCACCTGCGCAATAAAATTGTCGTGGGTAAGCATTACGCCTTTAGGTACGCCCGTCGTCCCGGAAGTGAATATGATGGTAGCAAGTTCGTCAGGACGAGTTTTATCCATCTCAAGTTCGATATCTGCCCGCTCTGCCTCTGTGGCACGGCTTCCCTGCAACTCAAGCTCCGCATAACTAAAAACCTTTATCCCCTCTTTTTCAGCGGCAAGACGGGTTTCTTCTGTCACGGAATCGAACACTATGACTTTTTCCAAACATGGAACTTCTTCGCGCTTCTCAAGAACCTTGCAAAGCTGCCGATCCGTCTCGAAAAAGCCCACCTTGCATTCTGCATATGAAATGATAAAGCGAATTTCAGAGCCCATGGAATCGCATCCCCTGGGGACATCGGCGGCACCCAACGAAAGCAGCGCCAAGTCCGTGACAAGCCATTCACGGCGGTTGTCGGAGATGAGAGCGACATGATCTCCACGTTTTATTCCGAATTGCTTCAACGCCCATGCAAATTCAATTACTTTTTCATATACTTGCTTGTAGCTGTAATACTCAAAATTCCCGCTGCTGTTCTTTGCAGCCTGAAGTGTGACATCTGGAATTGAAACGACACGAGAACGCAACAACAGAGGCAAGGTCTTTGGGACACTGGTGTCAATAAAAGTTTTTTTTCTTGGCATATGAACCTCCGAAAGATTTGTTTTATTTATTTTTACATTATCACGATTTTTGTCAAAATGCAATACATTTCTTGCAAAAAGTTTTATCCTCCAACCTATTGAATCCAATCCTTGAATAAGATAAACTGCTTTCATGCCAGAAAAAATCACATACCTTGCAAAACTTGGGGAACTTACACTGAAAGGTTCCAATTTAAAAGAATTTGAAAACAGGCTTGTGGAAAACGCCCGTTTGTATTTGGAAGCCGTCAAGGCATCCGTGAAATTATACGCAGGAAGGCTTTACATAGAAGGCCCGGAAGAATCATGTCCGGCGATAGAGTTTACGTTAAAACATTTAATAGGCATAACAGGCTGGGCAAGAACTACAGTTTGCGAGAAAAACATAGACTCCATACGGAAAGCCGTGTACGAGGAGGCTTGCAAGGCAAAAAACGATGGGGCAAAGACGTTCAAGGTGGACACAAGGAGGGCGGACAAATCATTTCCCATGAACTCCTACGAAATAACCTGCGAGGCGGCTGCGGATGTATTCGACAAACAGTTGCTGCAGGTTGACGTGCACAATCCCGACGTGGTTATCCGCGTGGAAGTTCGTGACAGATGCTTTGTCTACTGCGACCGCAACAAAGCCTGCAGAGGGCTGCCAGTTGGAACAGGAGGGAAAGGGCTTCTGCTTCTTTCCGGTGGGTTGGATTCCCCCGTGGCGGGATACCGCATGATGAGGCGCGGTATGAAGGTGGAGTGCGTTTATTTTCATGCCTATCCCTACACCTCTCAGGAAGCCCAAAAAAAAGTGGAAGATTTGGCACAAATAATCGCCATGTACGGCGTGGACACCCACATAAACGTCATCCCTTTCACTCAAGTGCAGATGAGAATCAAACAGAGAGCTCCACAGGCGTTCACTACTTTGCTTTTGAGGATGTGCATGATGAAAGCGGCTTCCATTCTTGCGGACAGGATAAAGGCAGACTGCATCATAAGCGGAGAAAGCCTGGGGCAGGTCGCAAGCCAGACCATACAGAACATGGCTGTAACGGAATCCGCAGGAAGTTATCCGCTTTTGCGCCCTCTGGTAGGGATGGACAAAGAGGAAATCGTGGAGACAGCCAAGTACATAGGGACCTATGAGACCTCAATTTTGCCCTATGAGGACTGCTGTGTCTTGTTTTCCCCACGGCATCCTGTTTTGCGTGCTTCTTTGGAGGAGGCCCATTCTTTGTACAACAAACTGGAAGCAGACGAATTGATTCAAGAGGCATATGACAAACGAGAAATAAAAAGGTTTTCTGCAAGGGATTATGTGGCGCAGCATTTTGCTTCCCGATGAATTATATTTTCTTAAGAGGCGATGAACATGGAAAAAATATATAAGTCCATAGACCAGTTGATTGGCAACACACCGTTACTGGAACTGGCAAACATAGAAAAACAATTCAACCTAGAGGCAAGATTGCTTGCAAAGTTGGAATACCTGAATCCGGCGGGTTCCGTAAAAGACCGTGTGGCAAAAGCTATGCTTGACCAGGCGGAACAAACAGGAAAGTTAAAGCCTGACTCCGTGATAATAGAACCGACATCTGGGAACACGGGGATAGCTCTTGCCTCGGTCGCAACGGCAAGGGGTTACAGAACGATAATCGTAATGCCGGAAACAATGTCTGTTGAACGCAGGCAGATAATGAGGGCGTACGGGGCGGAACTCGTTTTGACAGACGGAGCAAAAGGCATGAAAGGTGCCATAGAAAAAGCACAGGAAATTGCAAAGCATACACCAAACAGTTTCGTCCCAGGGCAGTTTGATAACCCAGCCAACCCGAAAACACACCGTGACACCACAGGCCCTGAAATCTACCAAGACACGGACGGCAACGTGGACATTTTTGTCGCCGGCGTGGGAACCGGCGGGACTATCACCGGAGTCGGCGAATATTTGAAAGGGAAAAATCCAAACATAAAAATAGTCGCTGTAGAACCAGCGGATTCCCCTGTTCTTTCTGAGAACAAGGCTGGAAGCCACAATATACAGGGCATAGGAGCGGGTTTTGTTCCTGACGTCCTTAACACAAGAATATATGACAAGATAATAACAGTGTCCAATGAAGACGCTTTTTCAACCGGAAAACTTATCGGGGCAAAAGAAGGTTTTCTTGTCGGGATTTCATCGGGAGCGGCGGCATGGGCGGCAATTCAACTAGCAAAACTTTCGGAAAATTCCGGAAAGACAATCGTAGTGCTGCTGCCGGACACAGGAGACAGATATTTGTCCACTCCGCTTTTTTCGTAAACTGTCAATCGTTTCTTATAACCTGGGCTATTTCATCTTTTAAACTTAGGACAGCATCGACAATGCACGGCTCAAAATGGCTGCCACGGGACTCCTCGAATATTTCCAAGGTTTGCTCCAAACTGAAAGGTTCCTTGCACTGGCGTTTGCTTAGCAACGCATCCAGTACGTCAGCGGCCGCCATTATCCTGCCGCACACCGGAATGTCGTTCCCTTTTATGCCACGTGGGTAACCGTTTCCGTCCCATTTTTCGTGATGGTAGTAAGCCATGTCGGATGCCACCTTGACAAACCCCGCATCCTCAAGTTCGTGAAATTCTTTTTCAATCAACTCGTAACCAGCCTGGACATGCTTTTTCATCTGGGCGAATTCCTCGTCCGTGAACCTTCCAGGTTTTGTCAGTATGTTGTTAGGCACACTTATTTTGCCGATGTCATGCAAAGGAGCGGCGCGTGTATACAAATCCACCAGCTCATCGGTAAGTTCATGTTCATAATAGCCCATTTCCCTTAGCTTGAGGGCAATCAACTTGACGTAAACGCTGGTTCTTTTTATGTGAGCCCCGGTCGTGGAATCCGAAAATTCAACCGTGTCGGCAAAGGCAAAAATCAACTTATCCTGTACGCTTTGCAGTTCCACGGTCTTGTCATAAAGTTTGTCCAACGTGCTCCTGAACAATTTTGCGATGGACTGGGTTATCAAAAAAACAAAGAAAAATTCGATTGTGAAACCCGCGCCGAACGCAATGAACCAATGCAAAGGGGAAGGAGAATCCACAAAAACCTTGAACGCTGTATGAGAACGCACGAACAAGGAGGCAAGCATGACCAAATAACAGGCAACGCAGGTTCTTATGGTGACCTTGTAGTCCATGTATATGCAACTCAAGAATGAAACGAGGGCGTAGGAGATGTACACACCCACATCGGAGTTGACAGCCAAAATTGCAACAAAAACCGCAAAAAAACCAAGGGAAAATCCCATGGCTATGCGTTCGTTTTTGCAATATTTGTTCAAAAGAACCAATACGAGGCTCATAACAACGGAGCATATAGTAACAAAAACGGAATAAGAATAGGCTATGTCGAATACATCTAAACAAGTCAACAAAGCAAACAAAGGTCCAAGCATATTCAGACAAAAACTTATACGCATGAACATCAAGTTTGCGTTTTTAGTGTTCTGCCTTAAAAAATCCTTTGACTCTCTTTTGTCCATAACAGCCTTTAATATTTGTATTTGACAGACACGGTGACATAGTTGTTCACAACGTCTTTCAACTGTGCTTTCCAATCGGCAACGGCAGAAGCTACATCAGCTTCCGTGGCGGTCTTTTTGAATGAGTCGCCGCTGCCGGGGAACATGTTGTTCTGAACACCCCAGTTTTTTATGTACTCAAACATATAACCAACACCCACGGAAAACTGTCCAAAAGACATGGCAGGGAAATCATACGACACGTTCAAACCGGCCTGCACCACGTACATCTTTGTGTCCTGCGTCATAAACATAAGGCGGCTTTTCCCGCTGGACATATATTTGTAATCAACATTACTCAAATCGTTCGGGTCGCCTTCAGATTCAGTGGCATCGTCACGCAAGAAACCTACATACGGGTGGTTGTTTATGGTGCCGTCTGTAAGGAAATAATCGGCCGGCGCATTCAAATAGTCAATCGCTTCTTGCGTGGTGATGGACTCGTTTACGTTGGCATGGCGGATGAAGGCACCTGTCAACGTAATGTTCAGCCCTTGCACAGGTTCTCCTGAAACAGAAAGAAACACGCGGTCGCTGTTCGGGGCAAGTTGGCTTCCTATAGCGGTGCCTACATTGTTGTAGGTCTGGTAATTTATGGCTTTGGTTCCGCCTATGACATAATCACCGTCATAAGGGCTGTAGATATTCTGTTTGTGGGCATACATATAAGGCGTGACCAAAGTGTAGTCCAGCTGAACCAATTTCAGGACAGGAAGCCCCAAAGGAGCGTATTTTATTCCCGTCTGCAAAGCCCCCCGGATTTTTGTGTCAAAGTCGAATTTGAAAACATCGTTCAAGGATATGTCGTCGATAAAGATGTCCGTGGACCAGGACAAACCTGCAAAAGGCTTTATTGTGAACGAAACACCCATCATCAAGTTGTCATCAAAACCGGTGATTCCTTGGGCAACCATGAACGGCATTGGAACGAAATAGGAAGGATCAAAGCGGTCGCCGTATACAATAGTTTCATAAAAAGATGCGGTCAGCCAGTCGAAAATTCGACCCTCTATGGAATGCAACATCATAAATTTGTTTGGATAAACACCTTCACCTGCATTGTTGGACGCACCCAACACGAACATGCCGTGGGTATAACTCCAGCGACCGGGATTAACGACAACAGAGAAATTTGCCGTGTGCTGTGCGTCAGGACTGAAGACAACGCTTCTTCCATAAAAGGGACCAAAGCTGTTATGGCTTATTCCGCCCTGCACATAAAATCTGGGACTTCCGTATGCTATGCTCCCGTCCATTTCCAAAAACAACTCCAAAGGACCTAAGTCCGCTGGGTCACGAAAAGTATGCGGTGTGGAAGCAAAGACAGGCAACACGCTTGCGTCCGAATTTATTGTTCCTGCAAAATTCAACTTGTAGCTTGCGGAAAACGCCTTTAAGAACGCAGCGTCGCCGGATATCCCCGCAAAACCCAAGGCCTGCTTTGCGT
>JAZSMM010000004.1:0-6524 GCA_045535895.1 Treponema sp. | reverse complement strand
ACAACCCGGCGGCTTGCAATTCCCGGTGAAAGCAACATCCTCCTTACGGATACGGTTGGCTTTATAAGCAACCTGCCACACACTTTGGTAGAAGCCTTTAAATCCACTTTGGAAGAAGCCGTCCAGGCAGACCTTCTTGTCATTGTGTTAGACGCTCAAGAACCTGAAATTCAAGAGCATTACAACACTGTCTGTAGTGTTTTGGAAGAAATCGGGGCGACACAAAACCCACGCATAGTTGTATTGAACAAGATAGATTTGCTTGCGCACAATGACATAAGAAGAATCTTTTTGAAAAAGGAATTTCCAACAGCTTTGCAGGTAAGTGCTTGCACCACCGAAGGCTTGGACGAGTTAATCCGTCTTGTCTGCGAGAAACTCTGCGGACCGCAAAAAAAATATCGCCTCCCCTATGACAATTTTTCTCTTATAGAACTGGCACGAAAAAGCGGTTCAATCGTTTCCCAAGACTGGCTTGACAACTGCTTTGAATTCACCGCACGAGCAAGCAAAGATGGAAAACTTTATGAACTGTTGCAACCTTATTGTATTGACAAAGATAACGCCATGACCTAACATTATTTTCTATAGAATACATTCTAAGTTTTGGAGAAACCATGAAGAATCTATCTACCTGTTTTTTTGTTTTTTTTCTTGTGTTGACTTTGGTTGGATGCACGGCAAAATCCGCTGTACCAGAAGGATTTGAACTTGTGTGGTCGGACGAATTTGATGTGGACGGTGCCCCAGACCCGGAAAAATGGGATTATTCCACCGGCGGACATGGCTGGGGTAACGGCGAGGAACAATGGTACACAGAAGACAGGGAGAATTCTTTTGTGAAAGACGGCAAGTTGACAATCCACGCTTTTAAAAAAGGAATTCGTTGGTACAGCGCCCGTTTGAAAACACAATACTTACAATCATGGACATACGGTTTTATAGAAGTACGTGCAAAACTTCCGGAAGGAGTTGGAACTTGGCCCGCCATTTGGATGATGCCGGAATACGACAACTACGGGGGCTGGCCACGCTCTGGTGAAATTGATATTATGGAACATGTTGGATATGACCAAGATGTAATCCACACAACAATTCATACACAGGCGTTCAACCACAAAATCGGGACGCAAAAGAATAATTTTGAAAAAGTGAAAAACGTGTCAAAAAAATTCCACACATACGCTATAAACTGGACTCCAGACTACATTGAATGGTTTGTTGACGGGGAATCGTTCTTTAAGTTTGAAAACACTGGAGGCGGAATAGAAGAATGGCCCTTCAACCATCCTTTCTATTTAATTATGAACATAGCCATAGGTGGAAGTTGGGGCGGACAGCAAGGCGTTGACAAACAAATGCAGCAAGCCACAATGGAAGTTGATTACGTAAGAGTATATCAAAAAAATTAGCCATGAAATTTCTTTCTTCTTATAAATTTAAATTTATAACTTCTGTCGTTGCCTTTATTGTGGTTCTTACGTTCTTAATCACTTTTCTTGCCATCAATTTAATAGAAAAGAACGCAATGGAAGTTTTTTACGGCATAGCGGACACAGTTATAGAAGACGCAATGCAATACATAGATGTGGACAAAGTTTCCGCTCTTGCACTTTCACAGGACACACAGGATTCTTATTATATAAGAACCTGCGAGGCGTTCAAAAACGTAAAGGACAACCACGGTTGTAGTTATGTATATGTCATGGTTCCTGTTGCAGGAACAGAAAGCGAATGTATGTACATACTTGACGGCAGTGCGGATTTTGTGAACGGAACGTTGGTTGAAACAGAAGATTTTTCTGCCCTTGGAACAGTGGAAGACATTGCAAGTTCTGGTAAATATCCTTACGAGGCCATGGAAAAACAAGAAACTGTCGTGGCTTCCATGAGCTACGACGAGCAATGGGGATGGAACATAAGTGTCTACACTCCGTTGATTTCTAAAGAAAGACAGGCAATTGGGTTTCTTGCCTGCGACTTTGACGTGACTGTTCTTGCGGAAAATTTGCATACCACCTCTCGTATTCTTGTTGCCATTGCTTCGGGAGTTGCCTTTATTGGAATAGCCTTGCTGCTGTTTTTGATTTTTGTGTTTTTCAAAAGACTTGCACAAGTTACTGTTGCCATGGAAAACATTGCAGGCGGTGCGAAAGATTTGACGGCACGGCTTCCTGTAAGCGGAAGCAGCGAACTTGCTTCTCTTTCCTCTGCCTGCAACATGGTTATGAAACAGCTGCAAGAAATGATGTACAACCTGTTTTCTTCCATAGATTCTCTGGCAGGAAACACACAAAGACTTGCTGAACACAACAAAGAAAACTTGAGTTTGATAGACGGAGTTGATTCTGCTGTAAAAGAAATCTTTTCACAAGCTGAAAACCAAACTTCGTTCACAGAGGACGTTGGCACAGGAATAGACGGGGTTAATTGCGCCGTTCTTATTTTGGATGAAAAAATCGAGCAGCAAGTAAAGGCAGTCACGCAATCTTCTGATGCGGTAAAAAAAATAATCGGCAATATTTCTTTTATTGATGAAAACATCAACAAGATATCCAGTGAATACACGGAAATCGTGGCAGAAGCCGCCGCAGGACAAAAAAAACAAGAAGAAGTAACTTCCAAGGTAAGTACAATAGAGCAGCAGTCTGCCGGGCTTGCAGAGGCGAACCAAGTCATATCCCAAATTGCGGAGCAAACCAACCTTTTGGCAATGAACGCAGCAATAGAAGCCGCCCACGCAGGAGAGGCTGGCAAAGGGTTCAGCGTGGTGGCAGACGAAATCAGGGCTTTGGCGGAAACTTCTGCCGAACAAACAAAGTCCATCACAAAACTTATATCCGACATCCAAGAAGCCGTCGCAGGGATTGTAGAGGCTTCCAACAGCAGTTACAAGTCTTTCGGCCAGTTAGAGAAAAAAATCATCATGCTGGACGATTCCCTGAAGAAAGTACACGACGGAATGACCGAACAAAATCTGGATGCCCAAGATATTTTGGAAATGATGCGCATACTAAATTCCGTGGAGCAGGCAATATCCGACTCTTCAAAAAACATGAAGAAAGCTACGGATTCGGTGTCACAAAAAATCACTTCTCTGACGAATTGTTCCCAGGGAATTTTGTCAACCGGGGAGAACGCCTCTTTGCAGCTTTCCAGCATGTCAAATTTTTCAAGGCAGACTTCTTCTTATGTGGAAGAAAATGTACGCCTTTTGGAAGACTTGGAGAATTTGATTTCTAGCTTCAAAGTGGAATGATTTTGTTGCTGCTTGTAAAACGATTGTTTTACATGATATAGTAACTGCACATTCACTGAAAGAGGATTTTCATCATGGCTATAAATTGTGGCATTGTGGGTCTTCCCAATGTAGGGAAGTCGACCATTTTTTCTGCGTTGACGGCAGCTCCGGCAGAAGCGGCCAACTACCCTTTTTGCACAATCAATCCGAACGTAGGAATTGTTGACCTACCGGATTCAAGGTTGGATTTTCTGTCAAAGAATTTTGAGACAAAGCGACGTGTGCCAGCAACGGTTGAATTTGTTGACATTGCAGGCTTGGTAAAGGGGGCTTCCAAAGGAGAAGGTTTGGGAAACCAATTTCTTGCCCATATTCGGGAAGTCGGCGTTATAGCCCATGTTGTGCGTTGCTTTGAAAACCCCGACATCATCCATGTAAACAACAAGATTGACCCGGCGGACGACATAGAAACCATAAACATGGAATTGGCTTTTGCGGACTTGGACACTGTTGCAAAAAGAATAGAAAAAGCAGAGCGTTCTGCAAGAGTTATGGGAAAAGACGAACAAAAAAAATCCGCAGTCGTCTTGGGTGCATTAAACAAGATAAAACCATTTTTGGAAAACGGCCAACCCGCCCGTTCGGCCGACTTGAGCGACGATGAAAAAATAGCTGTATACGACTGCCATCTGATTACCATGAAGCCAATGATGTATGTGTGCAACGTGGACGAAGATGGAATCCAAGGTGAAAACCCGTACGTAGAAATTGTACGTAAAATAGCAGCTGAACAAGAAAGTGACGTTGTTGTGATTTGTGGCAAATTCGAGGCGGATTTGGCAGATATGGACAGCGAAGAAGAACGGCAGGAATTTCTTGCGGAAATAGGCCTAAAAGAATCTGGTCTTGCAACACTTGCCCGTTCCGCCTATCACTTGATGGGACTTCGCACATTCTTTACAGCCGGAAGCGACGAATGCCGTGCGTGGACAATCCATGCAGGAGACACAGCCCCAAAAGCCGCTGGCGTAATACATACGGATTTTGAGCGTGGGTTTATAAAGGCGGAAGTATACCGTTTTGACGACTTGGTGGAATACGGGACAGAAGCAAAAATCAGGGAAGCCGGCAAATACCGTATGGAAGGCAAAGAATATGTCGTACAAGACGGTGATGTCATGTTCTTTAAATTCAATGTATAAGCAGGTTATTTTGCTAGGGTAAGATTATGAAACATATTGCAAAACTTGTCGTCCGCTCCTATGAGTGTGATTCATACGGGCATGTGAACAATGCCGTTTATCTAAACTACCTTGAACATGGACGCATGGAATTCCTTCATGCAGCCGGTTTTGACTACAAGGGGATTGTCGCAGCCGGCTACTATCTTTATGTAACCCACGTGGACATATATTACAAGGCCTCCGCTTTTTTGGACGACGAACTTTTGATAGAAATCTGGCCTTCAAAGATAAAGGCCGTGTCAGGTACTTTTCATCAGGTCATAAAAAAAACAGACGGAACAATTTGTGCAGAAGCCGATGTAACATGGGCGTGCGTTACCACAGAAGGCAAGCCGTCAAGGATTCCACAACAATTTATGGTGGAAGGGTTGTTGCCGGAAACAATATGACAAGAGGATTTACTATCTAACCAGGAGAATCAAAATGAAATTTTTAGAAGAACTTTCTATAATAATCAGCATAATAAGTATTGTTGTGGTTGTATACGGTACTTTTGTTGCAACCTGCGCATTCATCAAGACAGAGATATTGCGTTTCAGAAAAAAATACAATGTTCAGCGGCTAAGGCTTTTGCGCGCGGACTTGGGAACCTACCTTCTGCTTGGACTAGAATTGTTGATAGCGGCCGATATTCTGAAAACCGTTGTAGAACCCGGCTTGCATGAACTGGGCATTCTTGCCGGAATTGTTCTTTTGAGGACAGTTTTGTCTTTTTTCTTGAACAAGGAGATTCTAGAGATAGACCACGAACGCCACGAACATCCAGAAATCTTTGAACAAATAGAAAACGACAGTTTCTAAAAAATCGTTTCTATTGGTACAATCCCGAATTTTTTTGCATATTCCCTTGTTTTGGTAGCGTTTGCAATTACAACGTCAGGACGATGTGCGTCCGCATTGCATATAACTTTTGCACCTTTGTCTACAGCAAGTTGCCAGAACCTGTCTACAGGATAGGGATGACGAAAGTCTTGTCCTTCAGCAACTAAAGGTCTTGAAATGCCTTCGCCGTTTATTTCCAAAGGAAGATTGGCTTCTATTGCTGCGTCTATAACTTCGCAAAAATGCTTTTCCAATTCTTTTGTCCAAGCCCTTCCGTTTGCCATAATCAAGTCGGGATGGGCTATAAAATTGAACAAGTTTGAACAAATCCCTTCCAAGAACCAGTCAAAATAGCGTTGGATGTCTTTTGGGGATTCCAACTGAGGCGCATACACATATTCACCACAAACGTCAACCCAGTGATGCCCAAAAACAAGGTAATCTATGCCAAAGTTTTCTTTTAACTCCCTGTACCAAAAAGTGTACCGCTTGTCGTATTCGCATTCAAAGCCGCAGAACACAGGAAACGGAGCGTTTTCAGCGGCGGAACGAACGTCCGCTACGTAATCTTCCACCTGGCATTCCTCCATTCTCACCCCGTGCCAAGTGTTTCTGCCGTCGTCAGGATAGGGGCAATGGTCAGAGAATCCAAGTACGCTGCAACCTTGGGCGGCCGCCACGCTGATATAGTCCAACGGGATTCCCTCCGCATGCTTGCAAAGACATGTGTGGGTATGGAAATTGCTGATTTTTTTGGATTGCATCAGACTTTGTCCAATGCCTGTTGAATGTCCGCTATGATGTCTTCCACATCTTCCAACCCGCAGGAAAATCGAATCATACCGCCGTCAATCCCAGCTGCAACAAGTTGCTCGTCCGTAAGCTGCCTGTGAGTCGCAGAGGCAGGATGCAACACGCAGGTACGAATATCCGCAACATGAACCACGTTGGAAGCCAATTTCAATGCATCCATAAACCTCACTGCATCTTTCCGTCCACCTTTTATAGAGACGGAAATCACACCGCTACATCCATTGGGAAGATATTTTCGCACCAAAGCACTGTCTTTGCTTTCCGGCAACCCCGGATATGTTACAGAAGCGATTTTGTCTGAGCATTTAAAAAATTCCGCCACAATCGATGCATTCAGACAATATTTTTTCATCCGCACAGCCAGCGTTTCAAGCCCCAGGTTTAACAAAAAAGCACTATTGGCG
>JAZSMM010000261.1:0-6900 GCA_045535895.1 Treponema sp. | reverse complement strand
AATATTATGATGAATTGTTCCCTGTCTCTCAATCCCAAAAAGATTTTTTCTTTGCTTTGGTAGAAGGCAAAAATCCCCCTCCAAGGGTTTTAAGCATAGGATGCGGAGGAAGCAACTTTGAGCATATTCTTTCACGCAAAGGTTGCGATGTCACCGGAATAGACGACAATTCCTTGTTGTTGGAGGCCGCCAGCCGTCGCAGGAGAATTCCCGGCGTGACCATTAGGTTCTTTAAAATGTCCATGTTGGAAATGGCACGGTTTTTGGCGGAAGGTTTTTATTCGGTTGTCTATTGCATAAACAACAGGATTTCAGGTGTGCATGACGACATCTTGATGAAAAAATTCTTCTTTGATTGCAAAAAACTTTTGGCAAAAAACGGCAAACTGATTTTGCAATTGCCAAACTATTTGTTTTTTACAAACGAGCCTGTTTGCAAACTACCTAGTACTCAAAGCATAAGGGCAAAGTTGCACACAAAAATTTTTACATCTTCTGACGGAGAAAAAACTTTGTTGCAGCAAGTGGAAACAAGCAGCGGAAAACTTATTGCGGTGACCGACCACGAAAAACTTATTCCAATTACAACAAAAGACATAGAAGAACTTGCTATAGCTACAGGTTTTACAAAGGTGGAGTTTTTCAATGACTACGACAAGTCCGAATTCAAGCCTAAAGAAAGCAAAAACCTGATAGCCGTCCTTAGTTAGAAAGTTTTAATTCAGTCTGTTTCCGCCCAATCCAAGCTACGTCCAACGGCTTTGTGCCAACCTTTCAGCAGGTGTTCCCTGTCTTTGTCCTGTAAAGAAGGCTTGAACAAAGCGTCTAATTGTCTACATTCCTTTATTTCTTTTGTGTCTTTCCAAAAGCCAGTTGCAAGTCCCGCCAAAAAAGCCGCCCCCAATGCAGTGGTTTCTCTTATTACGGGGCGTTGGACGTTGCAGCCAAGGATGTCTGCCTGGAATTGCATAAGAAAACTGTCCCGTGTGGCACCGCCGTCTACGTTCAAGACTTTTAGAGGAAGACCTGTGTCTTTTTCCATTGCCTGAACCAAATCATAGCTTTGGTAAGCTATGGATTCTTGTGCCGCCCGGATAATATGTTCTCGCTTTGTGCCACGGGTAAGCCCCACAAGGCAGCCTCGGGCGTACATGTTCCAGTAGGGTGCACCCAATCCTGTGAAAGCCGGCACAAGATAAACGCCACCGGAGTCAGCCGTTTTTTGTGCATAATACTCTGCGTCGCAAGATTCCGTTATAAGGCGCAATTCGTCGCGCAACCATTGGATTACAGCCCCGCCTACAAAAACACTGCCTTCCAATGCATATTGAATTTTGCCGCCTGCACTAGCTGCTATTGTGGTCAACAGTCCGTTTTTGCTGCGGAAAAGTTTGTCGCCCGTGTTCATTAAAAGAAAACAGCCGGTTCCGTAGGTGTTTTTAACGTCGCCTGCGTTAAAGCAAGTCTGCCCAAACAAAGCAGCCTGTTGGTCTCCTGCTATTCCCGACACGGGAACTTCTGTTCCTTGGATGTTTATGGTACTGTAGACTTCGCTAGAGGAACATACCAAAGGAAGCATGGAAGAAGGAATTCCCAGGCGGTTGCAAATTTCTTTGTCCCAACACAAGTCTTTTATGTTGTACAGCATTGTGCGGCTGGCGTTTGTATAGTCCGTTATGTGAAGTTTTCCGCCGGAGAGTTTCCATAAAAGCCATGTGTCCACCGTACCAAAAAGCAAATCACCAGTTTGTGCCTTTTGGCGAGCTTGCGGAACATTGTCCAATATCCATTGCAATTTTGTTGCAGAAAAATATGCGTCAATCAAAAGACCTGTTCGTTCTTTTACTAGTTCTGTAAATGCGGCATCTTTTTTAAGTTCCTCGCAGATTGCGGAAGTCCTGCGGCATTGCCACACAATGGCGTTGTAAATTGGTTGTCCAGTTTCCTTGTCCCAGACAATGGTTGTTTCTCTTTGGTTTGTTATGCCAATTCCTGCAATTTCTTCTATGGCGATTCCGCTTTGTGCCAGAACTTCCATTAAAACGCCGTATTGGCATGAATATATTTCCATTGGAGCTTGTTCCACCCAACCGGGTTTTGGATAATACTGGGAGAATTCCCGTTGTCCTTGGCATATTATGTTTTGTGCCTTGTCAAAAATTATACACCTACTGCTGGTTGTTCCTTGGTCTAATGCAACCACGTATTTTTTCATAAAAGCCTCCAAAGTACTTATTATACATCATTTTGACTTTTTTTTTGTAAAATTGTATAAAAACAAAAGAAGGAATATAAGAAAAATGAGCAGAGTACCTGAACTTTTTGGAAGCATGGTTTTTAATGAAACAGTTATGATGGAAAGGCTTCCAAAAGAAACTTTCAAGGCTTTAAAAAAAACCATGGCAGAAGGAATCCCTTTGGACAAAAGCGTTGCAAATATTGTTGCCAACGCTATGAAAGACTGGGCAATAGAAAAAGGGGCCACGCATTTTACTCATTGGTTTCAGCCAATGACAGGTATGACGGCAGAAAAACACGACAGTTTTATTGCACCAATAGGAAACGGCAATGTAATCATGGAATTTTCGGGGAAGGAACTTGTGAAAGGAGAAAACGACGGTTCTAGTTTTCCTTCTGGCGGAATCCGTGCCACTTGCGAAGCCCGTGGCTATACGGCGTGGGACCCCACATCTCCTGCGTTCATCAAGGACGGTTCCTTGTGCATTCCCACGGCTTTTTGTTCTTACGGCGGAGAAGCCCTGGACAAAAAAACACCTTTGTTGCGTTCAATGGACGCAATAGACAAGCAGGCAAAAAGAATTCTTAAATTGTTTGGAAAAGACACAAAACGTGTTACTACCACCGTGGGTCCGGAGCAAGAATATTTTCTTATAGATAAAAAAATGTGGGAGCAGCGGGAAGATTTGATTTTTTGCGGACGTACATTGTTCGGGGCAAAGCCGCCAAAAGGTCAGGAACTGGAAGACCATTATTTTGGAACGATAAAGCCCAGGGTTTCCGCTTTTATGAAAGAGTTGGACGAAGAACTTTGGAAGTTGGGTGTACTTGCAAAGACAAAACATAACGAAGTAGCTCCCTGCCAGCATGAAATGGCTCCGATTTTCACCACCACAAACATAGTGGCAGACGGCAACCAACTTACAATGGAGCTTATGAAGAAAATCGCACTGCGGCATGGGCTGGTTTGTCTTTTGCACGAAAAACCTTTTGCCGGTGTGAATGGTTCAGGCAAGCACAACAACTGGTCTCTTTCCACTGACGAAGGCGAAAACCTGCTTGAACCCGGAAGCACCCCGGAGGACAATGCGCAGTTTCTTTTGGTTCTTGCTGCAATTATAAAGGGAATAGATGAATATCAAGATTTGTTGCGGGCTTCTGTGGCCACCGCCGGCAACGACCATAGATTGGGTTCGGACGAGGCTCCTCCTGCAATCATTTCCATGTTTTTGGGCGACGAGCTGGAAGCTATTTTGGATTCCATAAAAAACCGAAAGCCGTTTGACCGCAAGGCAAAAGAAGTGTTGCGCCTTGGAGTGGACGCTTTGCCGGCTTTTCCAAAGGACAACACGGACAGAAACAGAACTTCGCCTTTTGCCTTTACGGGTAACAAATTTGAGTTTAGGTCGTTGGGTTCAAGTCAGTCAATTTCGTGTTCAAATACAATGATTAACACAATTGTGGCAGAAGAATTCAGGCAGTTTGCGGACATCTTGGAAAAGTCCACGGATTTTAACACGGACATGAACGATTTGATTCGGCAAACGCTAAAGGAACACAGCAGAATCATCTTCAACGGCAACGGTTATTCACAGGAATGGGAAGAAGAAGCTGAAAAACGGGGTCTTTTAAACTTAAAGAGTACAACGGACGCAATGCCGTATTACTTGGCGCAAAAAAACATTGACATGTTCCAAAGGCACGGCGTACATACAGAAACAGAAATGAAAGCCCGTTATGACATTCAAATGCAAGAATACGCCAAACTACTGAATATAGAAGCAAAAACAATGGTGGACATGGCACGCAAACAAATTCTTCCTGCCTGCTTTGAATATGCAAAAGATGTTGCTTGTGGTGTGGCACAAATAAAATCGGTTTTGCCAAACAATTCTTGTGTCTGTCAGTTGGAGTTGGTGCAGACTGTTTCCTGTTTGTACGACAACGGAACATCCAAGGTAAAAGCCCTAGAGCAATTGCTGAACCAAGCAAAGGAATTTGCGGATTCCACAGCAGAGGCAAAATTTTACACCAGCGATGTAATTCCTGCCATGTGCGGCTTGCGTTTGGTTGTAGACGAACTTGAAGCCCTTGTTGCCAAAAAATATTGGCCTTTCCCGACTTATGCGGATTTGTTGTATTACAGTTGATGTTGTAACTAGACAGTGGATTTTATTTTGTTGAAGTGTTCTTCTAGTTCAAAGTTGTCCTTGAATATGTTCAGGTATTTGCAAATGGCCTGTGCAAAATCTACAAAGGCATGACCTTTCGCCGTGATTAAGTTTTTGTCTGTTATGCAACGGACATCGTGGTAGTTTTCCCAAGGGAAAGGCTTTTCTGTTTTATGCAAACAAATGTCTTTTTGTGTGCATGAAGTGGTGAATTTATATTTATTTAAGACCCCGGCCCTCCATAAAAACTGCGGGGCAAAACAAATGGCGGCTACAAGTTTGTTTTTTTGCAACAGATTTTTTATCAGCGGACAGACTGCATTCTGCTTGTTGTTGATAGGACCGCCGCCAATAATCAAGCTTTCAAAAGGCTCAAGGTCGGTTAATTGGGAAATCTTTACATTCGGAACAAAGGAAAGTCCTGACTGCGCTGTAACCGGCTGTAAATTTTCTGCGACGGAAACGATTTCATAATTTCCAATGTTCCTTAGGTAGTGAAGGGCAAGGCTAATTTCAAAGTCCGCCATGTTGTCATAGACGTA
Organism: Treponema sp.; assembly: GCA_045535895.1. Lineage (GTDB taxonomy): Bacteria > Spirochaetota > Spirochaetia > Treponematales > Treponemataceae > Treponema_F. The sequence goes on along the minus strand of JAZSMM010000261.1, from coordinate 1,949 downwards.
ACACAAGATTTTTTTGTTTTCCATGCTAGATTGAACGGTACACATCTTCCACCAGCGGGCGGATGTCCAAAAAAATGTCCACAAGTAAAGGGTCAAAGTCCTGTTCCTTGCCTTTGCGTATTATTTCAAAGCATTCGTCCAAGGGCATTGCTTCTCGGTAGCACCTTTTCTGGGAAACGGCATCAAACACGTCCGCCACAGCCATAATCCTTGCTTCAAGTGGTATGTCTGTTCCAGACAAACCTGCAGGATACCCTCTGCCGTTCCATTTTTCGTGATGATGGAGGGCGACCTTGTAAGCCGTTTGGATGAATTCTGAAGAAGAGTGCTTCCCAAAGGTTTCTTGGATTATATTTGCTCCGTTTTGTGAATGTTCCTTCATTATGGAGTATTCTTCGTCTGTTAATTTACCCGGCTTTTGCAAAATTGCATCCGGTGTGGCAATCTTGCCTATGTCGTGCATTGGGGCGGCATTTTCCATGTTGTTTATGTAGTCCTTTGTCAACAGGTTCTTGTAATGTCCTCTTGCCTTCAGTTCCTGCAAAAGCAACTTTACGTAGGCTGTTGTGCGTTTTATATGCCCTCCGGTGTTGTTGTCACGATTTTCCACAAGGGTGGCAAAGTCCATTACTGTGTTGCGGTTGAACTGAACAAGTTTTTTCACAGAAGGTTCCTCGTGGTTCAGGTACAACCCAAGAACAAAAATCGTTGGGGCAATCGCTGTAATCAAAATTTCCGGGAAAATCATTTGGCTGACCATGACACAAAGAGAAACCGCCATGTAGACAAATATAGTCATCCGCTTGTGCCTTTCAATGAATTTCCATTTGCGGAAAAACATGACAAAAGTAAGAACAAAATACAAGGCACCTATTGCATAGCAAGTGTAAGCGGCAGTTCCTTTGGAATAATTTGTGTGTCTTCCTTGGACAAATTCCAAGGAGTTGAAGGACGTAAACAATACGATGATACTTACGGCAAAAGGCAGACAGACAAGAACCCAAACCCATTTTTTTGACGGAAAACTTTCTGTTATGTGCAAGATATACAGGAACATCAAAAACACCATTGTGTCAATTGAAATTAAAAAACACAAATGTAAAATCAAATTGGTGGAACGTTTCACACAATCCAATCGGTTCACCGTATAGGCGGTAAGTCCGTCAAAAACAAGCCAGACAATGGCGTTCAAATAGATGGCTGTAAAAAAAGAAAAGGCAGGTTTTTTTATGTCTATTCCGTCTTGCTGTTGTTCCTTCAGGTAGTTGAAAACAATAAAGAAAACAACAGCAAGGCAGCCCAGTTGTAGCTTAATGAATCCCATAAAAACCTGCCCTTTGTAACGTTATGCCACAAGCCACTTGTACTTTTTTACGCTGTAGATAGGAACAAGTGGAATTATTATAGGTGTGGTAGAAACATATTTTTGGTATTCGGGGTCTTCGCCGTAGTTTTTGTCCTGGCGTAGTTCCAACCTGCGAGCTCCGCTGAACATGACGTAAATTATTCCGACATACCCAAGAACACAAAGGCTCCACTGCAAAACAGAATTGCACACGCTTATTCCAGAAACAAATACGCCCGTCCACAAAAGCAACTCTCCAAAATAATTTGGGCAGCGGACGATTCTGTACAATCCTGTTGTGACAAACTTTCCGGGGTTCTTCTTTTTTGCGGCGGATTTTTGCAAGTCGGCAAGAATTTCCATCAGTATTCCCAAGGCCGCAAGAACGATTCCAATGTACAAGAAAATGTCGTCTGGACCTTGGTTTAACATGCGGAATGTCACGGGAGCGCATTCACACACGTAAAGAACGGCGCAGCTAATCCAAATACACATTTTTACACCGAATTTGACGTTCTGTTTGGATTCCCCTTTTAAAAGGTTTTTGTAGGCGGTGCTTTTTGCTTCTCTTATGGCAAGGTAACCGCCAAGACGGACTCCATAC